>CAZGKA010000077.1:0-6890 GCA_964525965.1 uncultured Nitrososphaerota archaeon | reverse complement strand
GGAGGGAATTTCTGAAGACTTTGTTTGTTTATGCAGCCATTCTCTCAATGTCTAATTTACCCGTTAAGGCAGATAAGACCATAGAGCTGGCTTCTGAACATGCTAAAAGAGTAATGAAAGGCGAAGAAGACCCGATACATGTCATCTGGATTCAGGGACAGTCATGCAGTGGCGACAGCGTCGCCCTGCTCAACGCAGTAGATCCGAGCATAGTTGACGTCCTCATAGGTCAGGTTCAGGGGGTTCCGCCTGTAGAGCTGGACTATCACCCCACTCTAATGGCTCAGTGGGGAGTTGAGCACCTGAACGGGGGGGAGGGTTCTCTCGCTAAGGGATGGGACGCCAACAAGATAATAGATGACGTGATAGATGGCAAGTACGATCCCTACGTGCTTGTGGTGGAGGGAGCGGTTCCAGACGAGGCCACAGCACAGAAGACCGGTGGATATTGGTGCAGCATAGGTGAGAGCAGAGGGAAGATCTATCTCATGGAGCCGTACCTACGACTTTTAGCGGCGAGAGCAGCTGCTGTCGTTGCTATTGGCACATGCGCATCGTTCGGAGGGATACCTCACGGCAAACCCAATCCGACCAGCACAAGAGGGGTCTACGATGTGTTGGGTCATGGGTGGAAGAGCTCCTTGGGAGTTCCGGTGGTAAACGTCCCAGGATGTCCCGCTGGAGGGGACTGGCAGATAAAGGTCATAGCCCATCTTCTGCTTACTGTCAAGGGCCTGCTTCCTGTACCTGAACTGAACAAGTACAACATGCCCGTGTTCCTCTATGGACAGACGACTCATGAGCTCTGTCCTAGAGGAGTGTACTTCGGACTGGGAGAGTTCTCCAAGGAGTACGGGCAGCCCCTATGCATGTTCTCCTTGGGATGCAAGGGACCCATCAGCAACTGCCCGATAAATAGGACAGGATTTGTGGAGGGTGTTGGAAGATGCACTGAGTACGGATCCGTATGCATAGGATGTACCATGCCCGAATTTCCGGACGAACCCTACGCGCCGTTCCTCAAGGAGCTTCCGACAATCTTGCTGCCGCCAGCTAAGCCCAAGCCTGAAGTTGTCAAGACAAACCTCGAGGCCGTCGGTGCAGCGGCCACAGCTGGTGCCATCATAGGAGGTGGAATAGCCTACTTCATCGGCGCCAAGATGGGGAAGAAGTCCGAGCAGAGGAAGGAGGAGAGGGAGGAGGGAGGTGAGTGATCATGGAAGGAGAGAAGAGAAGTTCGCCCATATTCCAGTCAGTTGAGAAGAACCTTCAGATAATAATCGATCCGATAACTAGGATAGAGGGCCACATGGCCCTCCATGTGGTGATGGATGCTGAGAAGAGGAAGATCACGGACGCTCACAGCTACGCCACGATGTTCAGAGGGTTCGAGATCATACTTAAGGGAAGGGATCCTCCCGACTCTATATTCATAAACCAGAGGATCTGCGGCGTGTGCCCGGTTCCTCACGCTTATGCAGCGGCTCTGGCCAATGACATGGCCCTCAATGCTAGCCCGCCTCCGCTGGCAACGGTCCTGAGGGATCTGACGGATGAAGCTGAGATCTTGTACGACCACCCGATACACCTGTTCCAGCTCGCCGGCCCGGATTACAGTCAGGCTGTGGTCAGCAAGTTTAACTCCAACTGGATAGATGCTGCTAAGGACTACACATGTGAGTTCAAGGACATACACGGATGTGCCACCATAGCCGACATCATGGAGGCCCTGAACCCGCTCTCAGGTAGGCTCTACCTGTACACTCTCAAGATGGAGAGACATGCCAGAAAGCTGGCCAGCCTGCTGGGAGCTAAGCATCCACACGTCAACACGTTCGTTCCCGGAGGAGTATCGAGAACCTGGACCGCTAACGAGGCTGAAGAAGCTCTCAGCATGGTGTTCGCTCTAGCTGGATTCTCCAAGCTGGTCGTCACGGTGTGGGAGGACATGTGCAGGTTCCTCTACGACATAGGGTATGAGATGGTCGGAGCGAGGCCGGCCAACCTCCTTGCCTACGGAACCCTAGACGATCCCGAGGTCTACGACGGCAAGTACGAGAACATGACAGAGTTCGGGAACAAGAGATTGTTCCCACCTGGGGTAGTTGATGGAGGAGAGCTCATCACTCACGACCTGACCGAAATTCATCTGGGCGTGAGGGAGTTTGTGGATCACAGCTACTACAAGATGTGGAGCCAGGAGTTCACCAAGGATCCGCTCGGCAACTCGTTGGATGCTCACCACCCGTGGAACAAGGAGACGATACCCTATCCTGTGAGCAGAAGCTGGGACGGAAAGTACTCTTGGGGCATGTGCATAAGGTGGTATGACAGGAGCAACAGGAAGCATGTCGTAGAGGTGGGCCCACTTGCGAGAATATACGTGTCTGCTCTTGCAGGTCTGACCAACTTTGACAGTCCTTACTCGGCCATAAAGACAGGAGGAGGAAAGGTCAGGATATCCCTACCTATCACGAGAAGCGAGTTGCTCCCATCTCAGCTGTGGGATCCGATGGAGTTTGAGTGGAGGGTCCCGTCCTTCTCGGTAGGAGGAGTCCCCTACGTGAACACGATAGAGAGACTGAGGGCCAGAGCTTACAACCACGCCTACTACGCCGCGTGCGCCCTCCTGAACGTGCTTCAGATGATAACCTACATGGGCAAGGGCAAGACGGAGGTCTGGACCAAGTTCGAGAGACCTGAGTTCTCCATGGGAGTCGGTCTCAACGAGGCGGCCAGAGGTGCTCTTGGACATTGGATCGTGGTGAAGAACGGAAAGATACACAGATATCAGGTCATAACACCCACAGCTTGGAACATATCTCCTCTGGATCCGGACGGGGAGCATGGACCCGTTGAACAGGCCGAGATAGATAGCCCGATCACCGAGAGCAATGATCCGAGCAACTGGGTTGGAGCAGATGCGATGAGAGTTGTCAGGAGCTACGACCCCTGCCTCGCCTGCACGGTCCACATGTACTCGGGAGGAAGGCTCGTCAAAAAGCAGAGATTCTCCCCCATTTCTGGTTGAGGGGGTGAGTTCTTGACGAAACTCACGAGGAGAGATTTTCTGAAAACCGTCGCTGCTTCTGGGCTCGCTGCAGCCGTGGGGGCTATAGGGAGCGGAATATCCAAGGCCGAGGCTCAGGAGGAGAGGTACGGTTTCCTTTACAACTCCGAAGCGTGTATAGGGTGCAACGCCTGTGCCATAGCGTGCAAGACGAGAAGAGGGTTCCCGATAAGCGGACAGATACCCAACAAACTTTCGGGGACCACGTGGCTCTACGTGGCTAGAGCAGAGGAGGGCAAGGGACCATACATAAGGCACTCCTGCATGCACTGCGGAGACCCGATGTGCTTGACGGTCTGCCCGGCGGGAGCGATAAAGAGATGGAACGGGCTTGTGTACATAGATCCGTCCATGTGCATAGGATGCAGATACTGTGTGGAGGCCTGTCTGTACCACGTCCCACACTTCAACGCTGAGTGGGGATTCGGGGAATGGGCTCCGCCTAACGTGAGCAGGAAGTGCGACGGATGCTACGCGTTCGTTCAGAAAGGGAAGCTGCCTGCCTGTGTGGAGGTGTGTCCAACCCATGCCATAAGGTTCGGAAAGAGAAGTGAAATGGTGGCGTTAGCGAAGAAGATAGTTGCTCAGAATCCGGATCTGTGGATCTATGGATTGAAAGAGATGGGAGGACTTGGAGTTCTGTACATATTCAGGAAGGGATTCGATCCGGTCAAGGATGGGATATTTCCGGAGATACCGGAGACCTACCCGCAGAAGGTGATAACAGGTCCTCTCGCCATAGCCTTGGCAGGACTTGGTGGTTTGCTGATGGCTGGATACTTCGACCTCAAGTACAGAGTTGAGAAGGAGGTTGAGGGAGAGGAGGTGGAGAGTCAGGAGGGAGGCTGAGCCTTATGATGATCACCTGGGGAGCCTATATAGCCATATATCTGTTCCTAGGCGGAGTAGCCGCTGGATGTTTCACGTCAGCGGCCCTGCTGGACCTCTACGGAAAGGACAAGTACAGGGAGCCTGTCAAGTGGGGGGCTTACTGGTCCTGGGTCCTGATGGCCGTCGGCATCGCCCTGCTCGTCATAGACCTCGGCAGGCCAGAGAGAGCTTTCAATCCCATACTTCACCCAAACCTGCTGTCCCCGATGGGAGGAGGTTCTCTAATCATAAACGTCTTCATGATACTGGCCCTTATCTACTGGCTGATATACACGAGGATCCCGAGGATGATCTTAGGAAGGGACCTCACCGTGCTCAGGCTTCCGGTGATATACCTGGGATGCATATTCGCCTTCATGACAGGTGCCTATACGGGGATCCTTCTCTCCTACGGAAGCCCGCCTATGTGGGCCACGTCTTCGCTGGGAATACTGTTCCTAGCATCCGCTCTGGCGACGGGCTATGCTCTCTTCCTCCTCATATGGGCCATAGTTGACAGGAAGAGCTTTGAGGAGCTGCACCCATCCCTCGGGAGAATTGAGGCCATTTTGGGAACCTTGGAGCTCCTTGCCCTGCTCCAGTACACATCTGTGATACCGCTGAAGTACAAGGTGGCCCTCTTGGGGATGCGTAATCCGTACAGCGCCGTGTTCATGTCGGTGTTCGTCTTGCTTGGCATACTCATAGGGGAGATAGGTCTTCCGCTCTTCATGACCAAGCCCAGGAAGGGTCTTCTCGCCCTGCTCTGTCTATCAGTGGCCCTGGTCCTCATAGGAGGGTTCGTCCTCAGGTACGTAGTGATCTACCTGGGACAGATAACTGCATAGGTGTGATCGTAGCTTCCCTCTCTTTTTTATTCTCTAAACTCTTTCTTCTTCCGGCGGGTGGTGCCTCTGCACGAATGGGCGGTAGCCGATGCTATAGTCTCCTCGTTGGTTAGCTTCTGCTCCTCAAA
This sequence comes from uncultured Nitrososphaerota archaeon, assembly GCA_964525965.1. Classification (GTDB taxonomy): domain Archaea; phylum Korarchaeota; class Korarchaeia; order Korarchaeales; family Korarchaeaceae; genus Methanodesulfokora. The sequence goes on along the minus strand of CAZGKA010000077.1, from coordinate 1,974 downwards.
GGGAGCCAGCAAGATATTGGAGGTCGAGATCGTTTACGGAGAAGCCATGGAGTACGATCTCGATGTCCTCAGGGACGCTGTCGAGTACCTGTCCAAGGGAACCCCACTAGAGGGAGCTAAGATCGTCTTCAGGGAGGAGAAGAGCATCTTCAGGTGTAACGCCTGTGGAGCTGAGTGGAATATGGCCGAGGCCGAGAGACTGATAAACAGGGCCCTCAAGGTGGAGGAGGAGGGCGAGGGGTTCGAGAGCCCGCTTCACTTCATACCAGAGCTGGCGTCCTCCCTGATGAGATGTCCGAAGTGTGGAAGTCCTGACGTCGAGATGGTGAAGGGGGACTCGGTCAGGGTGTCCAAGGTGGTGATGAGCTGATGTCCGAGGAGCTCAGGCAGTTTTCTATACTGAGATCGGAGGCCTTGAAGAGGATAGGCAATTCAAAGGTGCTCATGGTGGGCTCGGGAAAGGGAGGTGTCGGAAAAAGCGTTGTCTCAAGCCTGTTAGCTCTGGAGCTAGCTTCTAGGGGAATAGACGTGGGTCTCCTTGACGCTGACGTGCACGGTTCCAGTGTTCCAGCTATACTGGGCGTGGATAAGGTCATCCGAGTCGGAAAGGAGGGATTTCGCCCGATCGAGTTCGAGGGCGTCATGGTCATGTCCCTAGGGCTGATAACGGGGGACGAGGTGGTTCCCCTGAGGGGGGAAAGGAAGTCTGAGGTCATAGCCTGGCTGCTCTCCATGACGGACTGGGGGGATCTGGACTACTTGGTCGTTGACCTCCCGCCAGGAACAGGAGATGAGGTTCTGTCGACGCTGAGGCTCACTGATGGCTTAGTGAGAAGAAGCTTGGCCGTCAGCACCCCATCGGCGGTGGCCATCAGGGTGGCGAGGAGGTACGTCTCCCTCATGAGGGAGGAAGGGGTTGATGTCGTCGGCGTGATAAACATGGCTTACAACCTAGATGGAACCCCGTCGCTGTTCGGGGAGGCAGGAGATTTGGGAGTGGACAAGGTGTTCAGGCTGCCCATCGATCCCGGGGTGGAGGAGTTCATCAGGGGGGTCAGAAGCTGGAGGGACCTATCAGATGAGATGGTGAACGGCGTGAGGGCGATCGTTGACGAGCTCGTCTCCGGATGAGAGGGATTTCTCTTGAAGGCCTGGCTGATCAGAGTTGTGGGTATAGTACAGGGGGTGGGCTTCAGGCCCTTCATCCACAGGATAGCCACGAGGTCAGGTCTCAGAGGGTACGTGAGGAACCTTGGGGGCAGTGAGGTCGAGATCCTTGTCGAAGGATCTGAGCAGGCATTTGAAATCTTTAAAAAGCTCCTCAGCGAGGAGAAGCCCCCTCCGGCTAGGATAGAGGAGATCAGAATAGAAGAGGTGAGACCGTCCGGCTTCACCGAGTTCAGGATACTGAGAAGCGGAAGCGAGAGGAAGAGATACTCGATGATCCCCCCTGACTTCGCGATATGTGAAAGCTGCCTGCGGGAGATCCTCGACCCAGAGGACAGGAGGTTTGGTTATGCATTGAACAGCTGTGCCTGGTGTGGACCTAGATTCAGCATGATGTACACAGTACCCTACGACAGGGAGAACACCGCTATGAAAGACTTTCCGATGTGCGACGAGTGCAGAGGTGAGTACGAGGATCCCGAGAACGTGAGGAGGTTTCACGCCCAGGGGATCTGCTGTCAGAAGTGCGGCCCCAAGATCTGGTTGGAGACCTGTGATGGAGATGTGGTCGAGGAGATAGATCCCATAGGGGAGGCGGCGAGGATCTTGGATGAGGGAGGAATAGTGGGCGTGAAGGGGGTCGGGGGATATCACATAGCCGCCCTGGCCACCGACGACGATGTCGTCAGGGAGCTGAGGAGGAGGAAGGAAAGGCCACAGAAGCCCTTCGCCCTCATGGCCCTTGATATGGAGGTCGTCAGAAGACATGCTTATACGTCTGATCTCTTGGAGAGGGTTTTGAGCAGT
>CAZGKA010000076.1:0-24279 GCA_964525965.1 uncultured Nitrososphaerota archaeon | reverse complement strand
TGAAAACTCCTTCAGCGCTGCTGTATATTTCCTCAAGGGACTTTTTGACCCTATAGATGTTCTTAGGCCTGCCCACAGTTCCTTTTCTGAGCTTTATAACTTCAACCCATCCGTTCATCGCGAGGAAGCGCAAAGTGAAATAGAGGCCTTTTTTCGAGCAGTTAAGTGCTGACGCTATCTCTTCGACCGTGGCGCCCTCATCCATCTTCTGCTCCAAGTATTTCAGGACTCTTATCTCGTTCTTGGAGAGCAATTTTGTCTGGCTGTCCTTAAATTTTTCCATAGAAAATCCTCTATAACTCCCTAGAAAAATTTATAACTATTACCCCTCGACCTCGGTCAAGCCGCCGACAACTCTTCTTGAGTTGATAGAAACGTCCCCATGTAAAATAACAACTTTTTTCTGATTTAAGGGCTATAACGGGCTTCCTTGAATCATCGAAGGGGAAAAGTTATATATAATACCCTTTTTTCTCAGACTTGGTGAAAGTGCATGCCCGAGATCGAGTTTAAGGGACAGAAATATATAGTGGATGAGGACGGATTCCTCCAGGAGCCGGAGAAGTGGAGCCCTGAGCTGGCTGAGTACATGGCTAAAATCTATGAGGGCATAGATAAGCTCACTGATGAGCACTGGAAGGTCATAAACTTCCTCAGGGACTACTTCAAGAAGTACGGTATAGCTCCACCGATAAGAGTCCTCTGCAAGAGCACTGGATTCAGTTTACAAAAGATATACGAGCTCTTCCCCTCCGGGCCTGCTAACGGAGCCTGTAAGATCGCAGGCCTGCCCAAACCGACCGGTTGTGTGTGAAAGCTTTATCAAAAAATCCCCTCATTTTTTCCCTACTAAAACTTAAGCGGGTGACCAGGTTGGCTGAGGAGGGAGGAGCTCCCAAAGAGGAAAGGAAGAGAGAAGTTGATGAGGGTAGGAGGACTTTTCTTAAGACTATAGCCGTCTCCTCCATGATACTAGCTTCTGTAGATCTGCTCAGCATCCTAAGAGTTCTTGGACCCGCCAAACTTAAGATACCGAAGTGGCCCAAACTGAAGATATGTAACGTAAAGGACCTCAAGCCCAAGGAGCCCGTCAAATTCAACTATCCACTGACGATAACCCCCAACCTCCTGATAAAGTTGGGCAAGAAGGTTCCAGGCGGCGTTGGACCTGACGGGGACATAGTTGCCTACAGCGCGCTGTGTCAGCACCTGGGGTGTATAGTGGAGTTCCTGCCGGAGGGTAAATGCGATAAATATCCAGATAGGGACATACTCTACTGTCCTTGCCATGCCGGCTATTATGACGCAGATGACAAGGCGAAGGTTCTGGCAGGACCACCGCCCTATCCACTTCCACAGGTGATACTTGAGGTCGACGAAAACGGTGACATATACGCTGTCAAGATGGGACCACCTGTGGTATATGGGGTCACTCCCAAGGGATCCAAAGAGGTCTGGCGCGATCTCCTGCTAGCTCCCAGCAAGATAGTTAAGAGTACCGGGTGATTATCATGAGCGAGGAGCAGAAAAGCCCTATAACCAGGTTTGTTGAGTGGATTGACTCTAGATTCGGTTTTTCTAACACCATATTGAGACCTGGACCTAAATACACATTCACGCCCACTTACTGGCTGGGAGGCCTTGCCTTCTTGGTGTTCATGCTTCAGGGAGTAACCGGGGCGATACTCCTCATGTTCTACACCCCGAGCACTGACGCCGCCTACGAGCTCACGTCCAAGATGATCTCATCGGTGCCCTTCGGAGCCCTTCTCCAGACGGTCCACCTCTACGGTGGATACGCCATGATAATCCTCGCGCTGATCCACTTCCTCCGTTGCTACTTCGAGGGAGTTTACAAGAAGCCCAGAGAACTGATGTGGATGGTTGGGATGTTGATGGGCCTCTGCACATTATTCATGGGATTCACTGGATACATCCTGCCGTGGACCGTTATCTCAGGGTGTGCAGCGCATATATCTCTAGGAATAATCGACTATCTTCCTCCACAAATAGCAGGTCCGTTAAAGACTGCCATAATCGGTATAGGCACTGACGAAGAGATTCTGAGAAGGTTCTGTGCGTACCACGTGGTGATTCTTCCCGCAGCGATATTTCTCTTGTTCCTGATAAAACTCCACATGTTTGAGGTTCATGGACCTGCGGAGCCCGTCACGCCCAAGCATCATTTACCTGATGACGCTTTCGAGAGAAGGCCCTGGTTCCCTGACGTACTGGTGTATCTCCTCATGCAGGGGCTTGTGTTCATAGCGGTGCTTTTGTTAATCTCGGCTCTATTTCCCTTGGTGCTTCCGCCCAAGTTCTCAATGGAAGCTGCGGCCTCCGTCCATCCAGAGCCTGAATGGTACTTCATGTGGATGTATACTCTTCTGAGGATAAACATCTTCAGTGGTACCACTGGAGTCTTAGCAGTCATGGGCATGGTCGGAATAATAGGTCTAATAATATTCTTCCTTCCGTTTGTAGATAGATCTGAAGCCAGACATCCGCTTGAGAGGCCTGTGGCCACAACTCTGGGCCTGATAGGGATAGCTGAGTTCATAATACTAATAGTCTGGGGATACATGACTCCAGGCGAGAACCTGCCGACAGAACAGGCGGTCTTGGTGCTGGGTCTTCCAGCGTTGATAATTGCCCTGGTGTGCAAATATTACTTCGACAGAATATTAGTCGAAAGAGGCATAAGGACGCCCAAGAAGTTCGCCTTTGAGTTCTTGAACTTCATAGCCAAGAGGAAGTACTTGAGCATAGTGGTCTTCAGCTTCTTGGTTAGCATGACTGCCTGCACAGCTGCGGGGGTTGTAAGTGACGCAGCTTACGGAAACGTACTGAGTGCTATGGTGGGCACCGTGTTTACCGGAGCGCTGTTCTTCTTGGCTTTCGCTCTGATGTACCTAACGGACAAGGCAGCCAGTATCCCGATGAAGCGTAAGTTTAGTCCGTTGGAGATGGGAGGGGAGTAATCTTGCCTGATAAGATGGTCCTTGCCTGTGAGATCCTCGTGGTAATTCAGCTGATAATTTCCATACTGATAATGACCCTGGACCCCATACTGCGCTGGCAGCCCTTCGCCATAGGACTGGCCATAGTACTGGTAATTGCAGCGATGGTGCTCTACGTGTATCACAACGCGTCCGTCGAGTTCGATGAGGAATGGCTGGCCGGAGCTGTCTCTCTGATAGCGCTGATAATACTGTTCGGCTTCTTCTACCTGATGAAGGGAGGTTGAACAAAAAATGGATCCGTGGGCTTTCTTTGTCGGGGATGTGCTCTCCTACATAGCGGTCATAGTGTTCGTGGTCGGGGTTCTGGTGAGGGTTGGCAAGTGGCTCTCCGTGCCCGTGCCTCTAAAGATACCGCTGACTCCTGGGCCCACCACCTATCCAGGGGTGGTCGCTAGACTTGCCAAGGAGGTCTTCCTCTTCAGGAGCCTGTTCAAGGGAGAGAAGAAGCTCTGGGTCGGGGCGTGGACCTTCCACATATTCCTGCTGACCACTCTCATAATACACATAATCAACCTGTTTTACCACAACCTCTGGAATGTGATAGGCTACGAGTGGTACGAGTTCGCCGGATACACGGGAGTGATACTCTTCGGAGCTCTGGTGTTCCTGCTGGCTAGGAGGGTTGCTGCCCAGCACATGAGGTACCTGTCGAAACTCCCGGATTACTTCATACTCATCCTGTTGATGGCCATAGTCTTCATGGGCAACTACATAAGGTCCTTCTCTGGGGTGGACGTCAAGCAGGTCTCCGCTTGGCTCTACAGCCTGATAGCTCTACATCCAATACCGCCCCCTGACAACCCCTACTTCCTCACACACGTTCTTCTAGCTGAGATACTGATAATGTACATTCCGTTCAGCAAGATAATGCATTTCATAGGGATTTTCGTTAGTCCCACTAGGAACCAGAGGAATGATGGCAGAATGAGGAGACACAGGAACCCATGGAACTTCCCGGTCAAGATAATGAGCTGGGATGAGTACTGGGCCAAGTTCGGCGATCAGCTTAAGGAGATAGAGGAGGAAAATGAAAGGAGGGCTAAAGAGAAACAAAAGTCGGTGGAGAAAGAGGGTAAATCCGAGGAAAATGCAGGAGAGGGATAGATGGGGGGTTAGAACATGAGGTTGGACTTTTCAAATCCTGGTAAAAAGTGGAAGCTTTATGCAAGTCTTTTGAGTGATCAAAAGGAGCTGGGACTTCCTTTTCCAAGAGAATGGACCCATGAGGACTTTAAACTTCCTCCCAACTGGCGTGAGATCTTCCTGAAAAGTATGGAGAACGTCCTAAAAAAGTACAGGTCAGTTAGGCTGTTCATGGATCTCTGTGTGCACTGTGGCGCCTGTGCTGACAAGTGTCCCTTCTTCCTGGCTACAAGAGATCCCCACAACATGCCTGTGGCTAGGCAGGACCTCTTCAGATCAGTTTACAAGAAGTTCTTTGATGCCTCAGGAAAACTTCTCGGGACCGCTGCCGGAGCGGTGAAGGACTTGGACGAGAAGGTGGTGGATGACTGGTACACCTACTTCTACCAGTGTTCGGAGTGCAGAAGATGTGGAGTCTTCTGTCCCTACGGCATAGATACGGCCGAGATAACCATGGCTGCTAGGGAGGTCCTGCTCTCGATAGGTCTTAGCACAAAGTCCACGACACAGTCCATAAATAAGTGTGAGTTCATAGGGAACCACCTGGGAATACCTCCGGCAGCAATGGCCAACTCCCTGAAGTTTATGGAGGAGGAGCTCAAGGAGGAGGGCTGGGACGTTGAGATCCCGCTCAACAAGAAGGGCGCTGAGATACTGTTCGTCACGCCCTCGGCCGACTACTTTGGAGACCCGCACTGGTACACCATGAAGGGATACGTGAAGCTGTTCCACGTGCTGGACCTCGACTACACCCTCAGCACCTATGCTAGCGAGGGAGGGAACTTCGGACTCTTCCTGAGCTACGAGCACATGAAGAAGATAAACGCCAAGATATACAAGGAGGCCAAGAGGTTGGGGGTCAAGTGGATCCTCGGAGGGGAGTGCGGCCACATGTACAGGGTCGTTCACAACTACATGGGAAGCATACACGAGGAGCCGCCCGACTTCCTCGAGGAGCCTGTCTCCCCGATCACGGGAACAAAGTTCAAGAACGCCATCTCTACGAAGATGGTGCACATATGCGAGTTTACAGCTGACCTCATAAAGCATGGCAAGCTGAAGCTTGATCCATCGAAGAACGACCAGTATATAGTCACGTATCACGACTCCTGCAACCCGACGAGGGCAATGGGTCTCATAGAGGAGCCTAGATACATACTGAGGCACGTCTGCAACCACTATGTCGAGCTGGATCCGAGCGTTAACAGGGAGAAGACCATATGCTGCACAGCAGGAGGAGGACTCCTCACGGATGAGTGTCTTGAGCTGAGGTACCAGGCAATAAAGCCGAAAATAGAAGCGATAAAGAGGGCAGGAGTCAACTTCCTAGCGCTCATATGCGCTATAGACAAAGCGGCCTTCCCGGTCTACATGAGGCATTACAAACTTCCGATAAGGGTAGGAGGAGTCCACGAACTCGTTGGAAACGCCCTGGTTCCTCCGTAAACATTTTTTTCCTTACAACATTTTTTATTTTTCTCATCTGGATTTTCTGGAGAGGTGATGCGTCTGCTTGAGGAGGAGAACGTCACCAGGATAGGCATAGTGGCCTGTGAGAAGATAATGGACCGCATGTGTTTAGGCTGTCTTAAGTGTTTTAAGTCCGCCGAAGACGGCGGAGGCATGTTCATGAACTACGAGAACGCTAGGATCATGTTCATAACCTCCTGCGGAGGATGTCCTGGCTTCGTCATAAACAAGGTTGGCATGATGCTGAGGGAGGCGAAACACTACGGAGCCGAGATAGACGTCATACACATAGGTACTTGCGTTAAAAGTGCTGTTGAGGTGGGTAAGTGTCCGATAGATCTCAATGAGCTTAAAGCAAAGCTTGAGGAGAAATTTAAGAAGCCCGTGGTTATCGGTACGCACCCCTACCCGCCGTGAGGAGGAAGCCACCTTTATATAAAAGCAGACTAAGGGTAGAACGAGAGGTGAAGTGCTATGGGAAAGAAGGTCCTAATCTCCGTCGACTACGCATGCTGCCAGGGTTGTGGCACCTGTGTGGCCATAGCTCCTGATCTGTTCGAGCTTAAGGATGACGGCAAGGCCTGGCCGACTCAAGACGTCGTTGAACTCGATGACGAACAGATGAAGCTTCTGGAGGAAGCTATGAGAGACTGCCCCCTGCACTGCATAACCTATCAGGAGCAGGAGTAAATCCCCCGACATACATTTTATAATTTTAAATTTTATGACCATCTCTCGTTTTTTTCCTTTTATCTAGGAGTCCGAACAGGCCCACAATTTTTCTCAAAAGCTAATTAGATCCTTCGGAATTTAGGGAACCCTGACCTTAAAATTTAATAAATTCCCCCTTTTGGACTGACTGGGGGAAACCATGTCCCTTGAGTTGAATATCGAGGAGTTGAAGAAAGAGCTGGAGAAGAAGCCCTGGCTTATTGAAGACCTAAAGAAAGGACCATGGCCCGGCTTCATAACCGAATATGAGACGATGGCGGCCAAAAAAGAGATAACAAAGAGGATGATGTGTCAGCTAGAGCTTTCCTACAGGAAGAGAACTACGTTGTGGAAGCACGGTGGCGCCGTCACCGTGAAGGGATACGGTGGAGGTGTCATAGGAAGGTACAGTATGATACCCGAGATAGGTCCCCCCGCCGGGAGCCACACGTTCAGAGTCAATCAGCCTGCTGGTTGGTTCTACAAGACGGACAAGCTCAGGGCCATATGCGATGTCTGGGAGAAGTACGGTAGCGGTCTGATGAATCTACACGGCTCCACAGGAGACATAATTCTTCTCGGAGTAGACTCTCCACAGGTTCAAGAGTGTTTCGAGAAGCTTCTGGATGTTGGTTACGACCTAGGAGGGTCCGGCTCCGTTCTCAGATCCTTGAGCTGCTGCAAAGGTCCAGCTCTATGTGAGTGGGCAATGATAGACACGCTGGACATATACCACGACCTGACCATGACCTACCAAGACTACCTGCACAGGCCCCACTGGCCCTACAAGTTCAAGATCAAGATCTCCGGTTGCCCGAACGACTGTGTGGCTGCCAAGGGAAGGGCCGACCTTGCCATAATAGGCACCTGGAGGGATGAGATCCAGATAGATCAGGAGGAGGTCAGGAACTACGTCAAGAACGGTCTTGATATAGAGCACATAGTTAAGAACTGTCCCACCAAGGCCATGAGCTGGGACGGAAATGAGCTCAAGATAGACAACAAGGAGTGCGTCAGGTGTATGTACTGTATAAACAGGATGCCCAAGGCCCTTAGACCGGGCAAGGACAGGGGAGCCACTCTGCTGCTTGGAGGCAAGGCCACGATCCTGCACACGGCCTTCATAGGCTGGGTTATAGTTCCGTTTATGAAGCTTGAGAAGCCTTACAAGGAGCTCAAGGAGCTCCTGCAGAAGATGTGGGACTGGTGGGATGAGCACGGCAGATACAGGGAGAGAATAGGCGAGCTAGTCTACAGACTTGGAATGAACGAGTTCCTCAGAGCTGTCGGACTGCCCGCAGTGCCGCAGATGGTATGGCATCCGAGGAACAACCCGTACATATTCTGGAGGCCTGAGGAGCTTGAGTGAGGTGATGAGTATGGCGCAGGAGGTTAGTAAGGATTACTGGAGCAAGATTATGAGAGGTCCCCCCTACTACGGGGATATGCTCCACCCTGTTCTCAAGAAGAACTATGGAAAGTGGAAGTACCACGAACACGTTAAGCCAGGCGTGGTAAAATACGTCTCCGAGACTGGCGATGTGCTGTACACGGTCAAGGCGGCTATACCGAAGATCCTCAGTGTGGACACTGTCAGGGTGCTTTGTGACATAGCCGACAAGTACAGCGATGGTTACCTCAAGTTCACAAGCAGACATGCTGTTCAGTTCCTCGTCACTGATGAGAGCAAGATAGATCCGTTGATAGAGGAGCTGGAGAGCAAGGGCTTCCCCGTGGGTGGTACCGGAAAGTCCTTCAAGCCGATAATCCATACAATAGGATGGAACCACTGCCACACCGCTATATATGATGCTCCTGGTCTGGCTAAGGCGATCTCCGACGAGCTCTTCGAGTACTGGAAGAAGCCCGAGCTTCCCGCTAAGCTGAAGATAGCCCTGGCGTGCTGCCTCAACATGTGCGGTGCGATACACTGCTCTGACATAGCCATAGTGGGTCTACACAGGACTCCTCCGGTAGTGGACGACGAAATAGTGTCCAAGTTCTGTGAGATACCGAGCACCATAGCCGGATGCCCCACCTTCGCCTTGAAGCCCAAGGTCCTAGGTCCCGGAAAGAGAAGCGTTGAGGTAGATCCGAAGAAGTGCATGGGATGTGGAAACTGTTACTCTGTCTGTCCTGGAATGAAGATCTTCAACCCGAAGTACGACTGCCTCTCCATATGGGTCGGAGGCAAGATACCTGATGCCAAGACCCCGCCGAAGTTCTCGAGGCTCATAATCCCATATGTGCCCAACAACCCGCCGAGATGGCCTGAGGTAACCGAGGCAGTTAAGAAGATAGTGGATCTCTGGAGGAAGCATGCAAAACCAGACGAGAGAATAGGAGAGTGGATAGAGAGGATAGGCTGGGAGAGATTCTTCGAGCTCGCTGGCTTAGAGTTCACGGAGAAGCACATCGACACCTATCTGTTCTCCGTCAGAGACTTCAGGACTTCCACCCAGTTCAAGTGGAAGTAAATTCCCTTTCCTTCTTTTTCCCTTTATTTCCCTAATTCTCTGAAAGAATTCTTTGTTAAAAAAGGGAAAAGAAGAGAAGCTCCCTTCTAAGCGACTTCTGCGGAGTGAAGTATTCTCCTGATGGATTCAACCACTTCCTCAGGTTCCTCAATTAGAGGAGGTCTGACATAGGGTTTTATTGGAGTTCCCATCAGGGAAAGAGCTGTTTTTATTGCTGTAGGGAATGAGGATGCCACATCATAGACTCTGACAACCTTCATGAGTCTCCTATGAAGCTCGACCGCTCTCTCGAGATCCCCCTCCATGAACGCCCTGTAGATGCCTACATGGATTTCGGGAGCGAAGTTCGCGCAGGCCATGATTCCTCCATCCCCTCCCATCGCTAGGACGTTCAACAGGTGGTCGTCCAGGCCCGTCAATACGGAGAAGTCCTTTCTGATCGATTTCACCTCGAGGATCAGGTTCCTCATGTATGCGACGCTGTCATAGGTGACCTTCGCTCCAACAACGCCGCTGTGCTCTGAGACCAGCCTCCTGTAGACGTTCACCGGTACCATGTTTCCGGTGAGGCTCGGTATGTTGTAAACTATCAGAGGGAGGTCAACCCTCTCAGCTATCCTCGAGAAGTGGAGGTAGAGGTGATCCTCCTTGAGCTTGAAGAAGAAGGGTGGCGTTGCTATGACGCCATCGACGCCGAGATCCTTCATCTTCCTCCCCAACTCAATGGCCCTCTCCGTGTCGTTAGAGCTTATTCCAGGAATGACCTTTACTCTTCCTCCCACCTCATCAAGAACGGCTTCAACGAGCCTGAGACCTTCCTCCTCCTTCAGGTGCACAAACTCCCCGGTGGTGGAGTAGGGAAAGATGCCAGAGACCTGAGAATCCGCTAGCCACCTCGCCAGCCATCTAGCGGCATCCAGGTCCAGAGAGAGATCCTCCTCGAAAGGGGTTATCATGGGAACTATCACGCCTGAGAACATGTTAAACCCTTGATTTCGTGGCAGGTGAATGTTAAGAATTATTCCCCTAAATCAGCAGTGCGCGATGACTTGACCCTCTTCAGGCGGAACACGACGGTCCCACCACAGGTGAACGGAGTTCCGGGATCTGGGCACTGAACATATCCCTCATCGTCCGAAGAACCTATCCCCAATGCCCTAGCGGATACTCCATGGGAGAACGGAGAAAGAAGGCTGATCATCCCAGCAAGCGCATGAATGCATATCCTATCGCCCTTCAGCAGGAACCCATCCACGGAAAAGCGATCACCCTTCCTGTATCCGGCGGCGCATCTGCCCCTTACCTCGTGAACCTCAATAACAACCTCGTACAAGGCGCGCATCCGAGGAGCCTGATTTGCTGCTATATCTTAAAATTTTTTAGCCTCCTTCATCGGACCCTTCGAGATGAAGGGAACAAAATACATAGTGGCATCGCTGCTGGCCACCTGCTTGGCGGTGGTGCTGAGAGTTTCCGCCGTAATCACGAAGGGCAACCTGGCCATAGTGTTCGAGGCCTTTCATGCAGGCATAGACGTGATAATAACGTTGATGGTGCTCATCTCGATAATAATCATGGAATCAAAAATTTCCGAGAGGTTCCCCTATGGCCTCTACAAGCTTGAGGACCTTGTGACCCTGATCATAGTGATCGTGATGATATTCTCAGGAATCGATCTCCTGGTCTCCGGGCTCAGAGGAGGTCCATCCTCGGTAGACGTTGTCCAGGCAACAGCTCAGCTCCTGAGCCTGATACCCCTGCAGATATCTGTGTTCACGAGGAGCAAGGCAGCTCAGGTGACGAGATCACCTGCTCTGAGAGCCGACGCCCTTCACTGCCAGGTCGATGTGCTGGAGGGTCTCGGGGTCGCTCTCGGACTCTTCTGGTCTATCATGTCCGGGCAATCGATAGCCTACACGATCGCTCTAGCTATCGCAGCTCTGGGATTCTTCCTAGCCGCGTTTGAGGTTAGCAGGGAGGCGATTCTAGCGATCCTCGACATACCCAAAGACAAAACACTGTGCGACAGGATAGCTGAGCTGTCGAGATCGGTGGACGGAGTGACCAAGGTAACCTCGGTCAAGGCCAGATGGGCTGGCCCCGTCCTGTTTGTGGAAGTGGTCTTGGAGGTCAACGCGGCGATGACTGTCGAGGAGGCACATATAATAAGCAACAGGATCGAGGAGCTTGTGAAAAGCAGAATAGAAGGAGTTCGAGGGGTAATAGTCCACATAGAGCCCAGTGTAAGGAAGGAACTCTTGGTAGCTCTCCCGATGTGCGGGTCAAATGTGTGCAGGCAGTTCGCAAAGGCTGAGAAGTTCCTCCTCGTCAAGGTGAAGGACGATGATGTTATCTCGAAAGAGATGTTCTCCGTCGGCTGTTATGTCGAGAAGATGCTTTTGGGCGCTGAGATTTCGGAGAAGCTCGTCGAGATGGGAGTTACGGACGTAATATTATTTAACATAGGAGAGATAGCCTTCTCGATACTGTTGAGACACGATGTCTTCATCTGGAGAGCTAGAACTGATGATCCTGACGAGAACATAAGACTCCTCATAGAGAGGAAGCTCGTCAGGATCAAAGAGCCGACAAAAGAGGCATCATGGCGCGCTTTCTCGGGGGGATGAGTATGTTCGTCGACGCCCACGTGCACTATCATGAGCTCGGGAGAAGCTACAAGGATGTGATCATTTTAGCGGTCTCTGATGACTTGGAGTCATCGAGAAAGACCCTCAGCTTGGCAGGGGAGATGGTCCTGCCGTGCGCAGGCATCCACCCATGGTGCGTCGAGAACTCCAGTTTGAGGGACTTAGAGGAGCTTGAAAGAATGTTGAAGAGGGGGAAGATCGTCTGCCTGGGTGAGATAGGACTGGATGGAAGGAGGAGAAACAGCTACAGCAGACAGATAGAGTTCTTCACAGAGCAGCTGAGGATGGCGGCCGACTTCTCGCTTCCGGTGAACCTTCACACTCTCGATGCTTGGAGGGAGGTCCTCGACATGCTCGACCGATATGAGATCGAGGGAGCTATCTTTCACTGGTTCACGGGGCCTCTCGACCTCCTAGGGGAGCTCAGGAGCAGAGGATACTTTATAACAATAAATCCTGCGGTGATGATCCAGGAGAAGCACATGAGGGTTCTGGTGGAGGCTCCGTTGGACATGATACTGACGGAGAGCGATGGGCCATACGTCTACAGAGGTATACGATTGGATCCCAGCATGATCCCCGCGCTAGTCTCCGTCATATCGAAGGTCAAAGGCATCAGCACCGAGGATCTGAAGCTGAGGCTCATTGAAAACCTCTCTAGATTTCTAGGACGGGCAATAACGCCATGACCTTGGCGTCCTCCACGAGATTCCTTATCACACAGTACTCATTGGGTTGATGGGCTGTATCATCGGTTGTCATCCAGACAGCCGCCTGAATGCCCCTCCTCCTGAAATGAGCGGCGCAGGTGCCTCCACCTATGCCCATAGGTCTGGCGACCTTGTTCCTAGAGATCCTGACGGCCTCCTTGATTCTTCTCACGATCTCAGCATTTGGATCGGTGGAGGACGGCTCCCCTCTGGCGATCACCTCGAGATCAAAGTCGTACTTGGATTTCAGCTCTCCAACGGCTGAGATGACGTCATCCAGGCTGTAAGAGGGAAGAACCCTGCAGTCAAAGTAGAAGACATCCTTCCCCGGTACGGTGTTCACGTTCTCCACGTTGGCCTCCACCTTGGTGGGCTCAAAGGTGCTTCTCGGGGGATCGAACATGTCATCCGTCAGATCGAACCTTGAGTGAAGGAGCTCATCTACGTCGATCGTGAGCCTGGCCCCTAGTCTCCTAGCGTTCACCCCCAGATGTGGCATGCTGGCGTGTGTTTGCTTCCCCTTGACCGTAAACTTCAGCCAGAGGATCCCCTTCTCGGCGACCTCTATCATCGTTCCCTCGGAGTTCCCGGCATCCGGAACCAGGACCATGTCCTCCTCATCGAAAACTCCAGAGTTCAGCAGATGTTCTATGCCGTGCAGGCTTCCTGTCTCCTCGTCAGACACAAGAGCTATTCCCAAACTGAGATCAGGCGTGATCTCCAGATCCTTGAGGACTTTCAAAGCGAAAAGAGAGGATACTATGCCCTGACCATCGTCCTCGGTTCCCCTACCATATATTTTACCATCCCTGATGACCGGCTTGAACGGATCGCTATTCCAAGCCGATAGATCCCCTGGAGGAACTATATCCATGTGACTAACGATCCATAGGGTCCTGCTGCTGTTTCCCTGATATCTCACAACTATATTCGGCCTCTCCCCACTTGGAACTCTTTCGTCCGGCGATGGATACTTTTCAAAGTCCAGACCTTCCCTCGAGAGGAAGTCCTCTATGAAGGAGGCCTTTTCAGCTTCACCCTCTCCGCCGTTATCCGGTCCTATCCCCTTCAGTGGGATAAAATCTAACATGAATTTGACCATTTCCTCCCTGAAGTTTTCCACAGAGTCCAAAATTCTCTTTATATCCTTTATTGAGAACACCCCCTGTCGGGTTAAAACTCAGGGGTTCTGGGACCAAACCTTAATAAATTGGCCTAGAAACTATAAATAATGAGCTTGGTGGATACGCTTGCCGACAATAGAAAGTCTTATACCGGCCGAAGTAGAGGAGGTAGGCTTCTGGCCTGGAAGCTTCTCCGATGAGGAGCTCAAGGAGTTCTTTTCAGCTAAAGACATGTCACGTGAGATCCTCGCTAGGATTGTCGGTAGCGAGAAGGAGGTCAAGGAGAAGTACGGATTTGAAATAAAATATAGACATATTAGATTAGAGTATTTTAGTGATATGAAAAAACAGGGGATAGAACTCCCAGCATTGGTTATCGATGATAGGATCTTCTGCAAGGAGGACGCGCTGATAGCGGCGGAGCTCATAGCCTCTGGCGTGAATCCAAGCGAAATAAGGACCGTGGATCATCTAAAAACTGAAAACCTAAAGAGCACGGCGATGTCCATAGTCAGAAAAGCTGAAAGCATGGGCATTGACCTAAAGAAAACCTTTCCTGAATTTAGAGGCCTCTTAGAAGTGGTCCTGTCGTCGAGAAGGATATCTCCTACCAAGGCTCTAGAGATTTCTTCCCTCCTGAAAAAACTGGAAGACAAGCTTCTTGAGCTTGAAAAAGAGCGTAAAACTATAACTGAAATGAAGCAGAGGATAGCAAATCTGGTAAATAAGTTATCAGCCGAGGCTAAGGAGCTCTCCGGCAAGTTGGAGGGAATGGGCGTGAGAGTAGAGGGGCTTCCGGACCTAAGCAGGATCCTGCTTGTGGAGGATGAGGGAGATCTCAAGAAGGTGGAGGCCCAGGTTCAAGATCTGCTGAAAACGATGGAGGTCCTTATCAAGAACCTTGACCGGATAAAGGAGGTCGTTCTCCTGAGAGAGAAGGTCCTTAAGGTATGTCCCTATCTGGTTGCCTCACTGGGAATTCCTTTGGAGGAAGGGCCTCTCTGCAAGGCCTATCGGTCGGTTGGGTTGGACAGGGGCGTCATAAGGATAGATCAAGTGGACGAACTGTTGCGCTTGGTATCCGTGATCTCGAGGTACAAGGATGTGATAGAGAGAATATATGAACTACAGATGTCCGGGGTCTCTCCTCAGGAATTTTCAAGGAAAATCGGGCTCAGCGAGATGAGAGAAGCCTTTCAAGCAGACGATCCTCTTGTTCTCACATCCGCTGTCATGGAGTCGATAAAGCCCTACTTATCGAAGCTCGAGGAGTTCGACATAACAAAGGAGATAAAGAGGATGCTGCCCATCTGGGAGAGGTATATAGTCAGGACCTTGGAGAAAGAGGGATCAATCACCGTGGACCGGATAAAGATACCTGATCAGTGGAAGGAGACCGTCCTGAGGGACATGGAGAGCAAGGGCATGATAAAGAGGTCCGGTAACATCATAACCCTAGCTTGAAGCCTTACTGAGCTTATGTAGCAGATCTGCAGGACTTTTCACCGGGAATTCAATCTTGTCCAAGAGATCTGTTGCTCTTTTTCCTCTCACATTTATGTTCTCCAGCCTCCTCCTTAGCTCCTCTGCCTTATCCTTATCGATGGGGAAGTCCATTCCCTTTATCGCCTTCAGAACCTCTATGGGCCATATAGCCTCGGATATCTCCTTTAGATACGGTTCCATCATGGATATGACCAGAGGAATGGAGTCCCTGTCCTCCTTGACCTCCTTGAAGGCTAGCTTGGCCAATCCTCCAGCGGTATGCGTTCTCTCCCTCTCATCAATCTTCTCCCCCCTGAGCTTAGCTAGGACCGCCTCTGGGTCGGCCGATAGCATGTTCCTGACGGTCTGCTTGGTGGACCCCAAGAACTGAGCTATCTCCTCCTCGGTCTTCAGGCCGATCTCCTTCAAAACCACGGCATAGGAGGCCTCCATCAGGCTCGGAAGCCAGGTCAAGTTCCTGTACTCGAACAGCTTCCTAGGACCCCCCAAGATGTCGAGAGCCTTGAGGAACACCCTGAGGGCCAGGGCGTCATAGTCGGTCTCCACGGGCCCGACGACCCTCACCATTTCCATCACCCCCAATAATATATTATGATAGCAACGAAGTTAAATATTTTTAGCCTCCCCGGAGGACCTCGGACAGCGGGGGACCGACCTCGACGAGCCCCATCTCGGTTATCTTCAGTATCCTAGCTCTGGTGTCGTGGCCGCACAATCTGCAGCCGTCTATCCTTATGAGCCTGAGCACGTCCCCCACCTCTATTCCGTAGTTCTTAGCCATGTTCCTCGACATTATGAGCTGCTTTGAGACCACTATAGAGCAGTCAACTATGTGACCCACAGCGTAGCCGCCGGCGGCCTCGGCGCTCAGCTCCTCATGAGCTCCTCTCTTTTGAGATATGAATATGGCCGTCTGGTACCACTTCTTCATGAAGTTGAAGAAGGATCTCACCACAGATCTCGCCAGCACCTCCTTGGCCTCGAAAAGTCCTGTTATTGAGTCTATCACGGTTCTGTTTATCTTGTAGGTCCTGTACACGTAGGCCAGGGTGTCCAGCATGGTCGGGATGTCGTCCCTGAGCTTGAAGTTGCTGGCGGCGTCTATCAGAAATATCCTATCCTCTATCTCGTCGAAGTTTATCCCCATGGCCTTAGCCCTCTCCTCCAGACCTCTGGCCACAAAGCTGGCCGGGCTCTCCACGGTCACGAAGGCAACCTTGTATCCGAGCGAAGCCTGCTTCACGGCGAACTGCTCCGCCATGAGGCTCTTTCCCGTGTCGGGAACTCCCGTTATGTTGACGACGGAGTAGGCAGGTATCCCCCCGAGGGGAACCCTGACAGACCTTCCATCCCTAATCTCGACCTTGTAAAAGAGCTCATCCAGACCTTTAACCCCTGTGGGCACCCCTTCAAGCTTAGGAGCCTTCTTTATTATCTCAGAGAGGGAGTAAACGTCATCAAGCTGAGCGCGGTCCGTCATGAAAGATCACCTCCAATAAGATAAATATTATCCAATATATAAAAGAATTCCGACCTCGAGCTATGGCTCATCAGTCATCATGCGGGCGATCGGTGAAAAGTAGGCGCACTCCTTCGGGCTTATCTTCAGATCTTCCGGATCGAAGCCACCCATTTCAACAGGAGCACCCCTTATGATCACAAAAGGGGTAAGTTCCCTACCCTCTCCCATGTAGACATGTCCAGCGGCAGCTAAATCATCGGCCACGTTCAGGGTCGTCACCAAGATCCTCCTTCCGAAGAGATCCCTCCTTCCCCTGTAGTCCCTTATCCCGATGAAGCCGTACATGCCGAGGGCGAAGCCCGTGGTCCCCCTTCTGAGGGGGGAAAGGCGGCTGTCCACTATTATAACGCCCACAAGCTTTCCTGTTCTTCTTCTGACCTCCATGGCCAGATCTCTCGCCTCACGGTTGGGGTCCTCAGGCCACAGAGCGGCGCAACCGGGGGGCGCATTCTTATGGTCAACTCCGGCGTTGGCAACGAGGTTTCCGTTCTTCACAGTGAGTATGGTCCTCAAGGAGGTCCCTATCACAGCATCCGCCTCTCTCAAAACGACTTCCGCGAATTCAGGCTCAAGTGAGGATTCCTCAGCCAATCTGACGGCCTCGTTGGAGGGCTTAATTGTGGAGAGATCCACGAACCTTCCCTGGGCGTGTGATATCGCCTTGTCAGCGACCAAGATTATGTCCCCGTCCTGAAGCTCAACCCCCATCTCGGAGAGCCTGTTCAGCAGAAGATCCACAAGATCACATCCCGCCTCAATTCTCTCTGTCCTCACGGGAATTACCTTCAAAAGGTCACCTCCACGAAACCTCTGCTCCCAATCTCTCGAGGAGCTTCAGCAGGTACTCAGCTATTCTAAGCTTCAAAACCTTTCTCCTCAAGTTCTTGCCGGAGATCACATCGTACCTGTTCACCCTCCTGAAATTCATGCCGAGGAGATTTATCCTCTTAGCTCCCGCCGACCAGGCCAGAAAAGCGGCCCTGTCCCCATCCGTGAAACCACCGAAGTTGTGTACGGAGCCTGTGGGCTCCACTTGGGTGGTGGGGATCACCGGTCCCATGCACGGGACGTACCTGATCATCCTCTCCATGTTATCCCCGTGACCATGCACCACGAACACAGAACTCATCTCGAAGTAGGACTCGACGGGGCCGTCGAGGTCGGTGACCACGACATCGGGATCCCTCCCCATGACCCGCTTGAAGACCACTGAAGCAGCGTCTGCTGCCACGACGATACCCTCAGGGCGCCATCTCGTGAGCTGGTCGGCCAGCTCGGGAGCGTTCCCAACGACCCAAACCTCTTTTCCTCTAATCAACTCCTCCAAGACATCTGGGTTCCCAGGAGAGGCAAGTTTGTTGAGTAAAAGGGTAGCTCTTCTATCTTCACTTATGTCAAGGTCCAAGATGCTGGCTATTCGGTGGTAGATAGGCATCCAAAACTTTAAGTCTATATCCCTCATCACTTCGATGTAGGGACCGTCTAAGTTAAAAAAAAGGGTGGTGTGTTGTTCCTCAGAGCCGATCTCTCGGGCGTGCGGGTTGGTCTGGGGGAGGACATAAAGGTCATAGGCGCGATAAACCTAAGCCCAGAATCGTTCTATAAGGGTTCAATTGTCAGAGATCCTGAGGAAGCTCTCCAGAAGGCTGAATCCATGGTCGAGGAGGGGGCCTCAATAATAGATGTAGGGGGGATGAGCACCGCACCCTATCTGGATACGGAGGTGAGCGCCGAGGAGGAGGTTCGCAGGGTGGTCCCCGTAATCAAGCTTCTAAGCAACAAACTGGAGGTTCCTATATCCGTGGATACACAGAGGAGCTCCGTGGCCAAGGAGGCGATAGATGCGGGGGCTTCGATAGTGAACGATGTGTCCGGTCTGTCCGATCCTAAGATGCCCGAGCTGATAGCGGACACAGGCTCGTCGCTTATTCTCGGAGCACCTAGGGAACCCTTCGATCCATACTCAGATCCGATATCTCAGCTCAGAAGGTTTCTATCCCATGCCTTGGAAAAGGCCAGAAACTTCGGCATACCCGAGAGGAGAATCGTGATAGACCCTCTCATAGGGTTCTTCAGGAGCGAAATATGGTATTTGTGGGATTGCGCGGTTATCAGATGGTTAGGGGGGCTCTTCTCACTTGGTCGTCCCATATGCATCGGCATCTCCAGAAAGTCCTTCATAGGTAGAATCCTGGGTGTTGAAAGACCTGAGGACAGACTTATAGGAAGTATGGCGGCTGTAACCCTGGCGGTAGAGAGGGGAGCAAGCCTAGTGAGGACTCATGACGTCAAGGAGACCCTCCAAGCCGTGAAAATTGTTGAGGCAATAGCCGGTCGACCAGTTAAGCTAAATCGTGATAATGTCGAGGTGATAGAACTACCTCCCCTCAGAAAACCGGATGCCAAGGACTTCCTGATCAGGATGGGGGTCCACCATGTGGGAGCTGACATAATGTCGGACAAGGCGAGGTTTCACCTCCTGCTGTTCAGGAGGGTCAAGAGGGAGGTCGCCCTGATAATGAAACAGGAGCTCCTCGCTTGTGGAGGGGATGCGTCCCTTCCGAAGGAAATCTTCGATCCTGAGAGGGAGAGAGTGGACATAATCCTCATGGCCAACAGGTCTCAGCTGAAAAGGTTGATCGAGAAGCTCGAGATGAACGCATCTTATGCATCGACCCTCGGAGAGGAGTTCATGAACGTGTCCTTGCTTCTGAAGGAGCTTATTAGGATGGATAACTGGTTCCAAGAGTAAGGGTAATGTTGTAGAGATAATGGTCATTCCTCGCTTAACTCAGCTGCTCCGTACTTGTTTAAGGTCGAAGCTATATCCCGAAATTTGCACTTTGCCTCCTTTTTTGACCAATTTTGGTAAAAAATCTTTATACTTGCGAATGGGCCGACAGGCTGGATGGCAATGAGAAGCTACAAAACAGCGCTGATAGTACTGCTCCTCGCCTCATTCGTCATAAACCTCGGATTCACCGCCGTTGATCCGGTCTTTCCCTACCTAGTACTGGCCTTCAAGGGGCTGCTGAAGAAGCTTCCTGAGACCGTGCACGGGACCATAGAGGCTCACGAGGGGGCTGTGGAGTTTGGACTGCTGATGGCTGCCTTCATGGCGACTAGGGCTCCAATGGCCGGAGCTGTGGGATTCATAAGCGATGTCTTGGGGAGAAAGAAGATAATATGCCTCGGACTCGGGATATACACCCTCGTTTCCACAGGACTGATCCTGGCGGAGAACATTGTGGAGTTGATATTCCTGAGGGCGCTTCAGGGCATCGCCTCGGCCATGGTGTGGCCGGTCGCCCAGGCATACCTGGCGGACGTGACCCCGAGGTGGAGCAGGGGTAAGGCGATGTCCGCCTTCACGATGTCCTTCACGCTGGCCGAGATGGCTGGCCCTGCGGTGGGGGTCGTGATATACAAAGGATCCATAGCCCTCTTCCACATAACAGACCTTGTTACCGCGCTGAGATCTCCCTTCTACTTCTTGGCCGTCATGAGCCTCGTATCCCTGCTCCTGAGCTTCCTGCTTCCCAGCGTCACCTCTGGGAAAGTGTCCTCCCCCAGCTTCAGGGGGGTGATCAAGGCCGTGAGGTCTCTCCCCTCAGATGTGGCCAGGAGCGTCAAGGCGATATACTTCAACGGGATCGTGAACGGCATCGCCATGGGGATAATGAACACGGTGGCCATAGTCTACATAATAGAGGAGGTTGTGAAGGATCCTCTCTACATAGGCCTCTTCTCATCAGTTCTTTCGGCGGTCTCCCTGCCGGCGGCTTTTCTGTCGGGATATGTGACTGACAGGATGCACGAGAGGAAGACGGTCGTCATAGTGGGGTACCTGCTGGGAACAATCGCCTTCATAGCGATCCCGCTGACGAGCGACTTTACCACCCTCCTCATGATAGGGTCGCTCGCCAGCCTAACCTTTAGCTTCTCCATGCCAGCTCTAAGAGCTCTTCAAGCAGATCTAGTGGAATCAGATGTCAGGGGCACGGTCTTTGGCCTTCAACAACTCTTCTTCAATGGAGGAACCTTCTTCGGTGCTGTCGCCGGTGGTTGGGTGACCTCATACGTGGCGACGGTCTCCCTGCCTGGAGGAATCACCGGCTACGCGATTCCCTTCTGGATGACCGCAGCGATGGACCTGTTAACAATAGTCGTTTTCTCGGTTTTTGTGACTGAAAGAAGGGACACGAGTGAGAATGGCGTGAGGGGACAGGAGAGTGACAGTCATCCCCTCCCATAGAGACCTGTGATGGATCCCTCGGCAATCACATGCCCCTGCATTGCGTACAACACCTGAGATGCAGTTGCGCCCGGGTTCAGGGAAAGTTTGGAATCCAAGGCGTAGACATGGAAGACATACCTGTGAGCTTTTCCTGGAGGCGGACACGGACCCCCATATCCCACCCTGCCGAAGTCGTTGACTCCCTGATACCCGTACTCAGTGACAGCTTTTTTGGGCAGGTTCTCAGGGAGGGAGGTCACCTCGGCCGGGATGTTGTAGAGGACCCAGTGGATGAAGGTCCCCCCGGGGGCATCCGGATCCTCAACTATCACCACGTAGCTCATAGCTCCGTTCACCTTGCTCCAGGACAGAGGGGGTGAGATATCCCTGCCCCCGCATGTGTAAACCTTAGGAATTCTTCCTCCGTTCTCAAAAGCCTTGGATTCAACCTCAATAGAACTTTTGGTGCTTCTCAGATTGAACTCCACGAAGAGCAGAGCTAGAACGACGACGAAGATCACCACAAGGGTCAGCTTCCTCAGAGGATCTCCCCCACATATGACTTGGGAGATAAAAATTAATTCGTTGTGATCTCTTATATGTCGAGCTGGCTGTGAAGCTGGATAAGGAGAAAGATGAAGGGAACGTAGAGTACAAGCTCAAGCTCTCCCCTCCCTCCGAGGAGAGGATCGAAGAGCTAGCGACTCAGCTCAACTACAGGATAAACGAGGGGGGCGGGGAAGCCTTCTACGAGCTTGGAGTTTCGGATGACGGCCAGCTGGTCGGTCTGACCGAGCAGGAGGCAGAGGAGGCTTTCAAGGTCCTCTCCAAGATATGTAAAAAGATAGGAGCGAGCTACATGGTGCTCAGAAAGGAGAGGGCTAGGAGGGGGTATGTCTTCGAGGTTTTGGTAAGGAGGAGCGTCGATGTTCCTCCCATAACGATAAACGTCGTCCTGCTGGGGAACGTCGATGCGGGAAAGTCCACCCTAAAGGGCGTCCTGATAAGCGGCCAGCTTGACGACGGCGACGGGGCGGCGATGAGCTGGGTGGCAAAATACCCTCATGAGCTGAAGATGAGGAGGAGCTCGTCGGTCTCCATACATATACTGGGCTTCGACGAGAGGGGAAGGTGCATAAATGAGTCGCTCAGGTACAATGAGCCCGAGATATACCTCCGATCTTCGAAGATCATAAACCTGGTGGATCTCGCCGGTCACTACAGATATCTCAGAACCACGCTTAGAGGAGTTCTGGGAAGCCTGCCTGACTACGCCCTGCTTGTGGTCGGGGGGAACGCCGGACCGATAGGGTCCTTCAAGGAGCACTTGGGCATAGCTATAGTCTTGGGCATACCCATAGCGGTGGCGGTCACAAAGATAGACATGACCCCCAAGGAGGTTCTGAAGAGGACCCTGAAGGACTTGGTCAGGATAATGAAGCTTCCCGGGATAAACAGGATCCCCATAGTCGTGAAGGACAGGGGGGACGCTGTTCTGGCTGCTAGATATGTGAAGCACGGTAGGCTGACGCCCATATTCTTGGTCTCCAACGTGACCGGGCAGGGTCTGGATCTCCTCAAGTTCTTCATGAACGTCCTTCCCCCTAGGATACCCTGGCAGGAGAGGATGAAGGAGAGCTTCCTCTGCTACATAGACCAGAAGTTCGACGTGAGCGGTGTGGGGCTTGTGGTCAGCGGCCTGGTTGAGTATGGGTCGGCGTCCGAGGGGGACAAGGTTCTGATAGGCCCCATGGACGATGGAAGCTTCAGATCCGTCAGGATAAGGTCCATACAGGTGAACAGGATGCCCGTTTCTCGCGTGGTGGCTGGAGAGATGGCTGGCTTTGCCCTGAAGGGAATAGAGGAATCGAGAGTAAGGAGAGGGATGGTTCTCCTCGGCCCTGGCGCTGATGTCAGGGCTGTCTGGAAGTTCAAGGCGAGGATAAGGGTTCTCCACCATCCAACAACCATAAGGGTGGGCTACGAGCCCGTGGTACATATACACACCATAAGGCAGACCTGCAAGATCGTGAGGTCGAGCAAGCCATTCCTCAGGACTGGGGACGTGGCGGAGGTCGTATTCAGGTTCCTGAAAAGGCCTGAGTACATAAAGGAGGGTGACGTGTTCATATTCAGGGAGGGAACCACGAGAGGACTTGGAAAAGTTCTGGAGACCTCTCTCTGAACAGAAAGGGAGGAAATAGGAAAAAGAAGGGTCAGCTCTCTCTGACCGCCGCTCTGGCGGCCGCCAACCTGGCGACGGGTATCCTGAACGGTGAGGCGCTGACGTAGTCGAGCCCTACCCTGTGGAGGAACTCTATTGATGCGGGGTCTCCTCCATGCTCGCCGCAGATCCCTATCTCTATGTTCGGGTTCGCTGACCTTCCTGCCTTGACGCAGATCTCTATGAGCTTACCCACTCCCTCGATGTCCAGCGTCTGGAACGGGTTGTCGGGCAGAATCTTCTCCTCCAGATATATGGGTATGAACTTGTTCTCCGCATCATCCCTGCTGAAGCTGAAGGTGGCCTGGGTGAGGTCGTTGGTCCCGAAGCTGAAGAACGCTGTCTCCTTGGCTATCTCGTCGGCCGTCAGGCAGGCCCTGACGCACTCTATCATGGTGCCTATCAGAACCTTGTGCTCCCTGCCGTCCTTCATCTTGAAGGTGTAGGTGGCCGTTTTGTCCTCCTCCACGAACTCTATGCCGTGAGCCTTGGCCACATCCCTCAACATAGGAAGTATGGCCTTCTCCTTTACGTATATGATCTCGTTGACCTCAGACACCTGAGGTATCATGATCTCGAGCTTGGGGTTCCTGCCCTCCTCCATCAGCTCGACGGCCGCCTCCACCATGGCCTTGGTCAGGTAGTAGTAGATCTCGGGGTATGTGACACCCACCCTGACGCCTCTATGTCCCATCATCGGGTTGGCCTCCTGCAGCACCTTCACCCTTCCGTAGAGATGCTCGAGCTTCTCTATCTCCTCCTTGGGACCGTTCTTCATCTTGAGCTCGAATATCTGCTGGAGGATCTCCTCGGAGCTGGGCAGGAACTCGTGGAGCGGCGGATCTATCAGCCTTATTATGACGGGCTTGCCGTCCATGATCTCGAGTATCTCCTTGAAGTCCGGCTTTATCATCTCGGTCAGCTTCTCCAAGTGCCTTATCCTCTCCTCCTTCGTCTCAGCCAGTATCACGTTCCTGAGGGCCTCAAGCCTCTCGGGCTTCCTGAACATCCTCTCTATCCTGAGGAGACCTATGCCCTCAGCTCCGAACTCAAGCGCCTTCCTCGCGTCCTCCGGTAGATCGGCGTTGGCCCTGACCCCGAGCTTCCTGTATTTGTCCGCCCAGCTCAGCAGCTCCTTGAGCTCCGGGATGAGGCCCGGTGTCACCGTGGGAACCTCTCCGACATACACCTTCCCCGTGTTCCCGTCTATCGTGATCACATCCCCCTCTCTGACAACGATATCTCCCACCTTGAGGTACTTCTCCTCCTCATGCACCTCTATGGCCTCGGCCCCCACCACGGCGGGTTTGCCCATGGCTCTCGCCACTACAGCAGCGTGGCTCGTCATGCCGCCCCTGCTGGTGAGTATACCCACGGACGCGTAAAATCCGTGCACATCGTCCGGCTTGGTCTCCACCCTGACCAGTATGACTTTCTCTCCCTCCTTGGCCTTCTCCACAGCATCGTCTGGGTGGAACACTGCC
>CAZGKA010000075.1:0-7845 GCA_964525965.1 uncultured Nitrososphaerota archaeon | reverse complement strand
TCGCTCCTCGGGAGGAGAGGGTCCTTGAAGAGGATAGTTACTTGTGCCTGGCCTTATATAAACGCCGTCCCCCATCTGGGGACGCTGGTCCAACTCGTTTCAGCTGATGTGTACGCCAGATGTAGGAGGAAGTTGGGAGATGAAGTTGTGTTCGTCTCCGGATCCGATGAGCACGGAACCCCGATAGAGGTGGAGGCTCTCAAGAGAAAGATCGACCCAAAGGCTCTCACCGACAGGATGCACAGCTACTTCTGCAAGCTGATAAATCTGTTTGGTATAAGCTTTGACAACTACACAAGGACGGAGAGCCCTGTTCACATTAAGTTCGTCCAAGACTTCTACCTAAAAGTTCAGAAAAATGGCTACATATTCGTTGAGGAGAGCGAGCAGCTGTTCTGTCCGAAGGACAAGATGTTCCTTCCGGATAGGTTCGTCGAAGGAACCTGTCCTTACTGCGGATACGAGAAGGCCACGGGAGATCAATGTGAGAAGTGCGGCAGGCTCCTGACCCCTACGGACCTGATAAATCCAAGATGCGCTATATGTGGTACTCCCCCCGAGTTGAAAAAGACGAAGCATTGGTACTTCGATTTACCTAGGTTCGAAGACCGCCTCAGGAGGTACATAGAGGAGCATGAAGCACTCCCTCAAAACGCCAAGAGCATGTCACTCTCCATGATAAATGAGGGGCTGAGACCGAGGGCCATAACGAGGGATAACAAGTGGGGAATTCCCTCCCCCTTCCCCGGATCTGAGGGCAAGACCATATACGATTGGATGGAGGCTGTGCTAGGATATGTCTCAGCTGTCAAGGAGTACTTTGAGAGAAATGGGTGCCCCGAGAAATTTGATCTCTTCTGGAAGGATCCCGAGACCAGGTCTGTGTATTTCATCGGGAAGGACAACATACCGTTCCACACGATAATACTTCCCGCGCTGCTTATGGCCTCTGAGGAGGGCTACACCCTCCCGTACAACGTGAGCTCGACGGAGTTCCTCAACTACGAGGGCGATAAGTTCTCCAAGAGGTTCAGAAGGGGCATATGGATGGACGAAGCTCTGCTCCTGCTCGAGGCGGACTACTGGAGGTATTACATCATCACCACCAGACCCGAGAACAAGGACGCCAACTTCACCTGGGAGGACTTCGAGGCCAAGATAAACAACGAGCTCAACGACGTGCTCGGAAACTTCGTGCACAGAGTGATGAGCTTTCTGGCCAACAGATATAACGGCGTCGTGCCCAGTGCCGATCTCGATGAGGAGTCGTCTAATTTCTTGGAAAGATGTTTAGAAATTGCTGAGAAGTCCATAAGCCACATAGAGAGGTTCATGCTTAAGGAAGCACTTAGGGAGGCCATGAATGTAGCTAGGGAGGGGAACAGATTCTTCAACGAGAGAGAGCCTTGGCGTGACATAAAGATGGACAGGAGTAGGTCCGACTCCACCCTTCTCGCGTCCACCCAGACCGTCAAGATCATCTCTCACGTCATCGAACCATTCCTGCCGTTCACCGCTGAGAAGTTATGGGGCATGCTCAACCTAGACGGAGATCCCCACAGCACAACATTTGACGATATGAAAGTTTTGCTCCGAGGTGGACACAGGATAGGAGATGTGAAACCGCTCTTCAGGAAAGTCGACGCCGAGGAGCTCAAGTCCAAGCTTGAAAGAATAAGGAAAGAAGCTAAGAGCGAGCTCCTTCTAGAGGAAGCCTCCTGAATCTTAATCCTTTTCTACCTTTATGACCGTCTTGGCCTCCGCGATGTGGTGACCCGGCTTCCCCACGGTAAAAGCTATCACGTAGCTTCCGGCCGTCAGATTAACCCCCTTCCACTTGAAGACAGCGATTCCAGAGGAGTTTGTTTCTGCTGAGAAAGGAGTCACTTTTATGCTACCGCTCCTAGGGAAAGCCCACACGGTAGCGCCCTTAGCGGGCGTCCCATCGTGCAAAAGGACCCTGACCACTGCTATGCCCTCGACCGTCCCGTTGACTTCCTTCAGGTCGCTGGGCTGGCTATAGGCCTCAACTGTTAGGTTTGCCCCCCAGATGACAGAAAACGTTCTTTCGCCTATTTCCTTACCGCCACTGCTCACCTTAACGACATAGAGACCAATTGAGTAGCGGCCTTCCGAAGCCTTTTCCTTGATCATCGCCTTATTTCCGGAAAAGGATTTGCAGAGCATCACCTTATCTGTCGGGGCGTAGATTACACACACCTTCATCTCTTGGAGGCTCTCCGGATACTCGACCTTTAATGTGTACTCCTGATTTAGTGGGACGTATCTCGGGGAAATCTCGATTGTGGCTGTCGTAGGCTTAAAGACCAACGGCAGGAGGAGTATAACCACTATAGCTAAATTGAAAATCAGAGCTGCTGTAAGTTTCTTATCCGATGTGAGTGGCAAGCTTCCATCACCTTTGGGAGCTCTATGGGTCTCCCGTGAGAGAAATTTAAAGGTATTTACCGCGATAAGAGGAGGAGATTTCGCTCAGTAAAAAGCGGGTGAATGGGGTCAGATGTCCAGATTGTTGAGAGTTAGCAAGATGGAAGGCAAGCTGGAGACCATAGAAAGCCCGAGGTACATATTCTTCGGTCCTAAGGCCGTGAAAAAAATAACTGACGTCTTGGATTACATGGGGTCAAGGACCGGGGTCTTCCTGATATCAGGAGGCACGGCCACGAGAAAAGTGGCGGAGGATCTAGCCAGTATAATAGATCAGGAGGGAAGGCGGACCGGAATATACTCGCTTGGTCCCGGTCCGACGACCTCCCTCGAGGATGTGGAGAGAGCCAAGGATAAGTTCTTGGAATTCGGAGGTGACTTAGTCATAGGTGTCGGAGGAGGCAGGCCCATAGATGTGGCTAAGCTGGTGGCTTCTTGGACAGGTAGGAGGTACATATCTGTTCCTACCTCTCCAAGCCATGACGGAATAGCATCACCAGCTGTGGGCTTTCTCCTCAGAAAGGAGATAGAAGAGAAGCTGGGTAAGGGATGGACCAAGACGGAGTCTCCGTTCGTGATAATAGCGGACACCGATATAATAAAGAACGCGCCGAGAGACACATTTAAATCCGGATTTGGGGACTTGATAGGAAAGATAACGGCTGTTAAAGACTGGGAGTTAGCTCATAAGCTTAAAGACGAGCCTTACAGCGAGTATGGAGCATCAATGGCCATGTTAAGCGCGAGGATAGCGATGGATCACGCAGGGGACATAAGATTAGCGCTGGAAGAGTCATGCCGCATCCTGATAAAGGCCCTCATAGGGAGCGGCATATCGATAAGCATAGCCGGAAGCTCGAGACCGGCTAGCGGAAGTGAACACATGTTCAGCCATGCTCTAGACGTGATTGCTAAGAGGAAAGGAAAGAAAAGCTCCCTCCATGGGATTCAAGTCGGTCTTGGAACGATAATGATGGCGTACCTTCAAGGACAAGATTGGAGGACCATTAGAAGAAAGCTTATAGAAGCAGGAGCTCCTGTTACCGCTGAAGAAGCTGGTCTGGACCCCCAAGATGTTATAACCGCCCTCACGATAGCCCATAAGATAAGAAATAGGTACACAATATTGGGCGAAAGCGGACTTACTAGAAGCGCAGCGGAGAAGCTGGCCAAGAACACTGGAGTCATATGAGGAGGATCTGAGACGGCGCCCTTGTGGTCTTGGCTTTGAGGAAGTTCCACAGGGAAGGATACGGTAAAACGTTTATATTATCCTAGAATCCCTCTCAGTGAAAAATGCCCAGGAAGGTTCTAGCCTCCGCCCCCTCCCAAGCATTCCTCTTTGGGGAGCACGCGGTTTTGTACGGATATCCCGCTCTAGCAGCTGGCGTCGAGAGAAGGGCTAAGGCGGAGGTTGAGCTTCTGGAGGACAAACTCATAGAGATAAGCTCCGAGCAACTGGGAGAGATCCTCAAGTGGAGACCCAGTGAATATCTTCCTGAGGGACCGCTTTCCCCTCTGGCTAGGTGTTTATGGGATCTGATGACCAGAAGAGGATTTTCGGAGGGGCTAAAGGTCGTTATAAGATCGGATGTTCCCGTGAGCAGTGGGATGGCGAGCAGTGCCAGCGTATCCGCGGCAATTGCCGCCGCCGCTCTTAAGCTTATAGAAGGAGACTTTCACGAAGACGACCTGTTAGAGGAGGTCTACCTTTTCGAGAAAAGCATCCACGGAAAGGCGAGTAAAACAGGACCTGCCTGCGCGGTTTACGGTGGATATGTCTGGGTGGAGTGGCGTAATGGGGAGATGAAGGTCTCCCGCATAGAACTCGGAAACAAGCTTACCTTCCTGATAGGCCGATCCTCCCTTCCGAGTGACACAAGGAAAACCGTTAGCCACGTCGCCTCCTTAGTGGAGAAGAGAGAATATGTGACGGGTCACGTGTTGAAGGCCATAGGCGAGCTGACGCTGGCAGGAAGGAGGGCCATACTGGAGGGCGACCTCGAGACCGTGGGCGAGCTAATGAACATGAACCACGAATTGTTGAGCGCTCTTGGGGTGTCATGTCGCGAGCTCGACGAGATAGTGTGGGAGATGCGTTCTGTTGGAGCGCTGGGAGCCAAACTATCTGGAGGAGGGGGTGGTGGCTGCGTTCTGGGTTTATTCGAGAATCCGGAGGGGGTCTCCCTAGTGTCTGCCGAGGAAAGTTTTGTCGTAAAGGTGTCTGATGTGGGGTACCGGGTTGAGGTGGAGGTTCCATGAAGATCTTAGCGCTGCACTGTGATTATCTGAGGTATAGGGTTAAGGATAAGGCTGTTGGGTCTGCCGAGGAGCCCGAGCAAAGAGAGGGTGAAGTTCGAGAGGTTCTCGTGCTATTCACATCGTTTGAACGGGAAGACAGCGAAGAACTATTGGAATCAGCTGTTAAAGAGGTCCAGAAGATATCAGAGAGGGTCGGCGTCCGTAGGGTTTTCATTTATCCCTGGGTTCACCTCACCGAGAACCCTGCACCATTTTCCGTCGCCAGGAAGTTGATGGAGAGATTTCTCTTCCTTCTAAAGGAGAAGTTTGAGGTTGGAAGCTCCCCAATAGGTTGGTACAAGGAGTTCGAGCTCAAGGTCAAGGGACATCCCCTCTCCGAGTCCTTGAGAGTTGTGAGAGAGGAAAAGGAGGAGGTATCACCCCCTGCGGAGGAGGCTGAGAAGAGCGAGTTTATCGTCCTGTTCCCGGATGGAAGAGAAGTCCCCATAAGGGAGATTGATGATCTGGAGAGGATTCCCTTAGAGGAGGAATTCAGGATCCTCATAAGAAACGAGGTTTTTGGTAAGGAACCATCCGGCAAAAAACCGCCACACATAGATCTCATGAGAAGGCTTGAGCTCGTGGATTACGAGCCAGCATCTGATGTGGGACATTTCAGGTTCTATCCCGCGGGCACATTAGTAAAGAGGCTAATAGAGGAGTTTGCATTTCAGGTGGCTGAGTCCATAGGAGCTATGGAGATAGAGACCCCTCTGCTCTACAGGCTGGACGTTCCGGCCATAGCTGAGCAGGCCTCTAAGTTCAGGGAGAGAATGTATGAGGTCCTGGCCGGAAAGACCAAGCTCATACTGCGTTTTGCCGGAGACTTCGGGCTCTTTGAGATGATGAAGGACATGACAATAAGCTACAGGGACCTTCCACTCAGCTTTTACGAGATATCTCCATCATTTAGGTTCGAGCAGAGAGGCGAGACCGTCGGTTTGAGAAGGCTTAGAGGCTTCACGATGCCGGACATACACACGTTAGCGAGGGACGTGGATCAGGGACTTGAAGTTTATAAAATGTATTACTCCAAATATCACGATCTGCTCAGGGGTCTCGGGCTCGATTATCAGATCGCTTTCAGGGTTGTGAAGAGCTTTTATCAGGAGTTTAAGCCCCACATAGTGGAAATGCTTAAAATTTCAGGAAAACCGGCTCTGATAGAGATCTTACCGGCTATGAAACACTATTGGGCGATGAAGCATGAGTTCCAGTTTATAGATTCGATCAATGGAAATGCACAGCTGAGCACTGTTCAGCTCGATGTTGAGGATTCCGCCAGATATGGCATAACCTATGTGGACGAGAGAGGAGAGAGGAAGCCCGGGATAATAGTTCATACCTCAATGAGCAGTATAGAGAGGCTCATGTACGCGCTGTTGGAGAAGGCCGCCAAAGACATGAAGAGAGGAAGAAGGCCCTGTTTCCCTCTATGGCTGGCACCGATTCAAGTAAGGGTTATTCCCGTGGAAAAAGCGCATGAAGAATACGCTGAGAAGGTGATGAAGGAGATAGAATCTGCAGGCATAAGGGTCGACCTAGACGATCGAAACCTCACGCTCTCTCATAGGGTTAGGGATTCGGAGAGGAGATGGATCCCCTACATCGTCATAGTCGGCGATAAAGAGTTAGAGGAGGAGACCATATCTGTGAGAAGGAGGAGGGATGGCAATAACTACAAATGTTCCGTCAAGGATCTCATATCTGAGATAAAGGAGATCACAAAGGGTATGCCGATGAGACCCCTCACGCTGCCCAAGCGGTTGAGTCGGAGACCGGTCTTCGTCGGAAGCAGTTAGCTTGAGATCAGAGCACTCTTCCCAAATTAGAAAGCCTTTTTAGCGTTTCCCTGACCCTCTTTCTTATCGATCCTAGATCCTCCAGCTCGCGAACCAACTTACCACTCTCCAAGAACTTTCTATAAGCTGAAGTCATCTTTTTGCCGCACACATCGCATTTAGGAGGACTATCCCCGGTCATCACGATCTTGTATGCCAAGTGATCCTCGCACACGTATACATCCTTTGATCCGGCCATCACACCCCTTTTGGCGACCGGTCTGCCTTCGACCTCCACTATGTCCATGCCGAAGTCAATTGGCCTGGCTCCGGTTATGTAGGTTCCAACGCCGAAGGCATCTGCGCCGGCTTTTGATAACCTCATGACAGACTTCTCATTGAGGCCACCTGAGACAAATATCTTAACGTGGTTGTAGCCCCGTATGTCTAGCTCCCATCTGACTTCACGCACTATCTTCTCGAAGTTCCCCCTCCTTGAAAAAGGGGTGTCTAGCCTAATTCCGTTAAGTTTGTCCCCTAAAGCCTCGGCAGCCATTAAGGACTCCGTTTTTTCGTCGTAAAACGT
This sequence comes from uncultured Nitrososphaerota archaeon, assembly GCA_964525965.1. Lineage (GTDB taxonomy): Archaea > Korarchaeota > Korarchaeia > Korarchaeales > Korarchaeaceae > Methanodesulfokora. The sequence continues at coordinate 729 of CAZGKA010000075.1, read as the reverse complement.
GTCTACCAAGGCTATTCTTGGTATTTCCGGGGAGAGCACCTCGTCGTAGGCTCTCCAAGCTTCTACTGGATCACCAAAGAGAATTATCATTGCATGGGGCATCGTCCCCAACGGACTAATTCCAAGTTCTTCTAAGAGGACGCCAGATGACCCATCCAAGCCCCCTATTAGGCTGGCCCTCTCAAACGCCAGGCTCACAGCAGGGTGGCTTCTTCTTATGCCGAAGTTAACAACGGGTTTGTCGCCGGCAGCGAGCTTGACTTTGGCCGCCGCTGTGGCGACTCCTGATAAACTGCAGAGAAATCCGAGTATTGTGGTCTCTAGGGCTCCAAACTCCTCGTAGGGTCCCTCTATCCGCATCACGGGCATGCCGGGTACGAAAAGGTCCCCGTCTCGGAGAGAGTACAGGTCCACGTTCTTTCCTGTGAGAAGCCGGACCACCTCCTCAACACCAGCCAGGATGCCCCAGCTCCACTCTTTATTAGGAAGAGATCTCGCCGAAACTTCCATGACCACCTTCTTGGTGGCTAGATTTTTGGCCCTGAGGATTTTCATGGTTCTCAGGAAGTAAACGTCCACAACTCTCCCCTTCTCTATCTCATCTCCGGACACGACGTAGAACTTCCTCATTTTTCCTACCGAGGAATTACTCGCCACCACAAGGACAAAAAATTAACCATCTGTATCCGGTCAGAGAAGAAGCGGCGGGGGTGGGACTCGAACCCACGA
>CAZGKA010000074.1:0-5662 GCA_964525965.1 uncultured Nitrososphaerota archaeon | reverse complement strand
GCAGAACCACCGTGGCCGACGTGTCCGTTGCTCCGTCGGCAATCCTTCCTATCAACTTCAAGCCCATCCCCGGGACAATACTGTGTGGAGAAATAAAAATATGAGACGGGGATTTATGATTTATGACCATAATAGCGAAATCATTAATGAAGATAGAAAAGGACCATTTCATCCAGCTGATGGCGTCGAAGTCCTTTATCGTTACTCAGCACCACTCACGCCAACTCTCTTCATAGTATGGCCATGGCCAGACCAGCATATTCCAGGTTTAAGTTGTTCTCGGTGCATATTTAACGGTGTCCTCGCGACGTCCTCGAAGTCCTCCTGATCTTCATCACATCGGCTCTCGTTATTATCCCAACGACCTCCCCCTTCCTGCTCACGATCAAGGACTGAAACTTATCCAGCATTGACAGCACCAGGTTCACGGAGGTGTTCTCTCCTACTATCGGGGGAGGATCGGACATCACGTCGCCTATCCTTCGTTTAAGAAAACCCTCAGGATCGGAGCTCACGATCCTCACTAAGTCCCTTTCAGTGAAGTTCCCGATCACCTTTCCGCCTTGAAGAACAGGTACCTGACTTATCCCGTGCTTTTCAAAGAGTTCCACTGCTCTCTCGACCCGATCGTCAGGTTCCACTGATATTACTGGAGAGGTCATTATGTCGGATGCCCTGCCGCTGGATCTCATCAGATTGACAAGAGCTTCAGAGATTGCCTTGAGCTTCGAGTAAGATGGATCCACTTGGCCGTTTTCAATTTTCGCTATGAAGGACTGACTTACTCCAGCTAGTCGAGCCAGTTTTCTCTGCGTTATCCCAAGGTTGAGCCTGATCCTCCTTATATCCTCCGGTTCTATTATCATCGGATCCCGATCTCGCCTCCTTCTATATATTCCTTTCGGAATCAAGTAGTAGCAAGAATTTTATTCCGATGACAGGGCTTGTGGTATGCGTTTAACACTAGTCGGGATACATCCGAGGCCTGATTACCTGATAAAGGCTTCTAGAGATCTTGATAGGGGAAGAATAAGTGAGGAAGAGTTTCTAGACCATCTTAGGAGGTCTGAGAATGAGATCGTTGAGCTCCAGAGATCTCTGGGTTTTGAGCCCGTCACGGATGGGATGTTCAGATGGCAGGACATCTTCAGGCCGCTGACCAAAACGATATCAGGGCTATCGGCGGGTCCACTGACCAGATTCTTTGACAACAACACGTTCTTCAGAAGACCGGTCGTCAGCTCCAGGTTGGAGTACGTCGGCGGAATGGAGAATTACTTTAGGGGAGAGAAGCTCATCCTTCCAGGTCCGTACACTTTCTTGAGATCGTGTGAGGACAGGAGCTACAGGTCAAAGAGAGAGCTCCTCAGGGATTACGTTCGTTGCCTCGAGGACGTTGTGGATGATCTCGAGCCCGCGGAGGTCCAGATAAATGAGCCCTGGTTGGTCTACAGGTACAGAAGGACGGATCCCGGCGAGGAGGACCTCCGTGTAGTTGCCGAGTGCTCGGACATTCTCTGCGCGCCGGTCCATCTGTACTTCGGTGATTGCTCCTCGGCCGCCAGATCTCTATCAAAGCTGGGGGTCGAGGTCATCGGTGTGGACCTGATCGAGACACCGCCGGAGAGCTTGAAAGGGATCGATTCGGACCTCATCCTCGGGATCGTGGACTCGAGGAACACTCTTCTGGAGGATGGGAAATCCCTTGTAGAGCTGATAGAGTCCTTTGAAAGCGTTCATTCCCTCTCTCCCAACTGTGATCTCGAGTTTCTTCCCTACAACCACGCTTCACGCAAGATGGAGCTCCTATCACGATTGAGAGGTGAGATCTCATGATAACACAGGAGATAGGAAGTCTGGCCAAACCCAACTGGAGGGTCAAGTTCATTCGAGGAAGAAAGCTCTCGGAGAACGATTTAAGGGAACTGAAATATTGGGATGAGATGTTGGGCCTCAGATTTGACTTTGATATCCTTAAAGAGAGAAACGAGGAGAGCCTCAGGAGGATCGTTGAACATTCGGCTCTGCAGGCCATAAGACTTCTGGAGAGAGCCGGGCTCGATATCGTGTTTGACGGTGAGCAGTTCAGGACGGAGATGTATGAGTATCCCTTGAGACATGTGGAGGGCTTCGAGTTCGTCGGGCTTGTCAGGAGCTTTGACAACAAGTACTATAGAAAAGCGGCCTGTGTCGACGTTCCGAGGTTGAGAAAGCCGTATCACCTCGAGGAGTTTCTGTTCGTCAAGAGACACACCAAGAGGAGGATCAAAGTCCCGATAACCGGGCCCTACACGCTGGCTGAGTGGTCCTACAATGAGTACTACGTCAGGAAGCACGGAAGAGGATACGACGCCAAACGTGAGTTCGTTCTGGATGTGGCCAGGAACGTGATCAGGCCCAACCTCGAGGCCTTGATAAGGGAGGGAGCGGAGATCATACAAGTGGACGAGCCCGCCCTGACCACGAAGCCGGACGAGATCCCCATATTTGTTGAGGCATTCAACGACATGACCTCCGGACTGAGGTGCAAGTTCAACATACACATATGCTACAGCGATTACTCAGTGCTGTTTCCCGACATACTGGAGCTGAAGAACTGCAGTCAGCTGGCTTTGGAGTTCGCGAACCGAGATGATGAGAAGAGAAGCGGTTATGAGCTTCTTAAGACCCTCAAGGACTACTCCTATGAGTGGGAACTGGGTTTAGGCGTTGTGGATGTGCATACCGACTTCATAGAACCGCCCGAGCTCATCAGAGACAGGATACTGTACGCGACCAGGTTCTTGGACCCGGAGAAGATAATCGTGAATCCGGACTGTGGTCTCAGAACCAGGACATGGGATGTAGCGTTTGCCAAGCTAAGGAATATGGTCAAAGGAGCCAGAATGGCTGAAGAGGTGTTGAGATTTGCTTGAGGGGGTTCTCAGCGAGAGAAAGGTCATCACGGTGGAGGTCCTTCCTCCCAGAGGCCCGAACCTTCCCGAGTTTCTCGACAAGGTATCCAGCTACGGATCCGTCTTCGACGGGTTCAACGTGCCGGAACTCGTGATGAGAAGGGAGAACGAGGCCTGGATCAACACGTTCTATGTGGCTGTGAGGATGAGAGAGAGGGGGCTTTTGGCCATCCCTCACATGACCTGCAGGGAGCATACTAGGAGAAGCGCCATATCCCACATATTGATGGGGATCAGCGGGGAAGTGGAGGACATCCTGGTCGTCAGGGGGGACAGCCTGGGCATCTACTCCAAGGAGGTGTTCGAGCTCGACACCATTGGGATGATAAAGCTCGTGATCTCGACCTATCTCAGGTTCTCCGGGAGAAAACCCACGATCCTGGTGGCCGCGGATCCGAATGCTCCGGACTTGGATGATGAAATAAGAAGAACCCTTGAAAAGCTTGAGGCCGGGGGAGAGATAGTTCAGACCCAACCCGTCTTCAATATGGACAAGTTCGAGGAGTTCGTGGAGGGGGTCAAGAGAGAACGTCCAGAAGTCAAGATACTGGGTGGAGTGCTCCTGCTCAGCGATCCTAGGACTGTTGAAAGACTCAAAAAGGTTGTAGGACTACCTATTCCGGAGGAAGTCACTGATAGATTGATCTCTAGCGAGGATCCCCTCTCAGAAGGAACTTTTATGGCCGAGGAGCTGAGCTCGTCCATCATCGATGTATGTGATGGGGTCCACATGTTCCCTATGGGTAGGCTTGACGTCGCAGCTGAGGTAGCGAAGAGGATCAGGAGGTCCGTCTCGGTGAGGATAAAATAAAAAAGGGATGTCACCCCGAACTTGGCACGACACCTGCCTCGTCGAGAAGAAGGGCTAGAGATCTCGAAGCAAAGAGCTCATAGATGGCCAGCAAGACCATTCCCACGTACGGTATGGATGCACATATGTATCCGATCACAGATATCACTATGTACCACAGCAGGTAGCTCCCCCACCCTATTCTCTTTATTATGTCGAAGATCTCACCGAAGGCAAAGATCTTGCCGAACTCTCCCGTCCTTATCATGTATCCTATGGCGACAATGCCTACCAACATGAATATGAACAGGAGAACCATTGCCAGAATCATGTAGGTGCCGAAGAAGATTAAGAACATGTTTGATCCACCGTAGAGGAAGGAGGTTCCGGTTATCATTGGCATCATCCCTGCGAGCATGATCAGCAGCGGTACTATGGCGTATATCAGCGAGGCTACAAACACCTTCAGACCGTCCACAAAAAGCTTACCGAAGTTCTCGAATTTAGGAGGAACCTCTATCATCCTTCCCCTTCGCACTATGTCCGCGTAGTAGCCCAAAGCAACGATGTCCGCTATGGGTATTATCCAGAAGACTATCAGCAGGATCAGGTTCCCCAGATCATCAAAGGCCTTGCTCAAAAAGGAGAAGGACTCATTGAGGTTCTCGGATAGATTCATCATGACACCTCACTTACTTGTGTTGGATAAATATCCCCTCACAAATATTAAAAAGCTCCGCTATAAGAGCGATTCTTACATAGCTAATCCTAGCTAGATTTTTTCGTAATTACTGGCTAATTTTTTAATCTCCCCGGGCTTTTGATCCACGTGTCCCGTCTGACTGTAGTGTGTGCCGCAATCCTAGTGATTTTCGCTCTTGTCATAGCTATAAAGTTCATGAGAAAACCAAACGTGAAAGTGCTGGAGCTGAAAGATGCTAGATGGGTTGGAAAAGGTGGCTGGTGTGTTTCTGGGAGCAGAAGCTTCGCTATGGAAGGTAGAGCCCTATCGTGCGACGAGAGGAGGTGTGTGTTCTTCATCAGAGTGTGGATCTTTGCCCCATCGCCCTCAATATCTGAGAAGGACATAAACATAAAGGTGGGAGAGCAGGTCAAGAGCTTTCACCTGTACAGGAGGAGCATGTACCTGGAGACGAGGCCCATTCTGGTCGTAGCGCCTCCAGGAACCCAAGTTTCGGTGGAGAAGACCGATATCAGGATCTCTCTCCCGAACTGTCTGAAGGTAGAGGCACAACGGCCACCAGCCCATATCTTCCTGATAGGAAACGTCAGCAAGGAGTGGAAAACAGTTAAGCTTGGCGACCTGAGTTTAAGCTACTTCATCGTGAGCGGAGAGCCTGTGGCCTTGATCAAACCGTCCTCCAGCGTTGAAATTGAGTTCTCAGGAGATTGGGGAAGCTACAAGGTGAATGTCCCTGGGGACGTCATAGCGGTGGTGTCATTGCCCGGGAGCTTCACCGCCACCTGTAAGGGTAAGGAGATCATGAGAGGAGGTTGATCCTCAGGACGAGGATCGCCAGAGAGCTCATCAACATCACAACCGGGACCAGGAGTATGTTCCTCGAACCTACGACCGGAATCAATGGATCGAAGAGAGGGAGGAGAAGAAAGGACAGGTTCACGATCAGGTCCACGGAGTTCACCGCTAGCCCCCTCTCCCCGCCCCTGACCTCAGCGGATATGTAGATGTAGATGGGGTTCAGACACAGGGCGCTGAACACTCCTAGAGGCGGTGCTAGGGGGATGAGCCAGGAGGGGATGAAGGTCATCAGGAGGTAAACTGCCGAAAGTCCGAGAGCCCCAACCACCACGATCTCACAGCCGAACCTCCTGTAGAGCTTCTCCGACGCGTAGCTCGAGATGCTGAAGGTGATCGCCTCCAAGAACAGGAAGCTCG
>CAZGKA010000073.1:0-12694 GCA_964525965.1 uncultured Nitrososphaerota archaeon | reverse complement strand
CGGTTGTGTTCCTTCGAATTGTGAGGTTGTTGTCTCGACATTGGAGGGAGCTCCGGCGGTCTCTGAAGCGGCTTCTCCCTGAGTCTGTGTGGAAGCGATAGCTCCATAGCCCTCTCCAGATCCTCCAGGCTGACCTTTCTCCTACCGTCCAGCGCCGCTATCGCCTTGGCCGTCTTGACGGTGACTATCTCAGCCCTGTTGGTCTTTATACCGAGGTTTATTATCGTGTCAGCCAGCAGCTTCAGGAGGTCCTCACTTACCTCGACTTTGGGAAGTATCTCCCTTGCCTTAGCTATTTTCTCTGTGAGCTCCTCCTCTCTGCTTCTATATCTCTCGTAGAAAGCCAGGGGGTCCCTGTGGAACTCCTCTACCCTCTTCACTATCTCGATCCTGTCGTCGGGACTCATGGGAGCTGATACCTCGACACACAACCCGAACCTGTCCAGTATCTGTGGTCTGAGCTCTCCCTCCTCTGGGTTCATACTTCCCACAAGTATGAAGCGGGAGGGGTGCCTGAAGGATATTCCCTCCCTTTCTATTATGTTCCATCCCATTGCGGCGGCGTCCAGCAGGGAGTCGGCTATGTAATCGTCCAGCAGGTTGACCTCATCTATGTAAAGCACGCCCCTGTTGGCCTCGGCGAGTATGCCGGGCTGGAGGGCCTTGACTCCCTCCCTCATGAACCGCTCCACATCTATGGTCCCGACCAGCCTGTCTATCGTGACGCTCAGCGGCATGTCGACGAGCCTCATCCTCTTCCTGGCTACGGGAAGCTCCTCTCCCCTGCTGTATCTCTTGTAACACTCGTCACACATCTCAGTCGGGTTTCTCGGGTTGCAGTTGAAGGGGCACCCATCCACGACCTCTATCTCCGGGAGCACGTTCGCCAGAGCCCTCACCAGTGTGGATTTGCCGGTACCTTTGTCCCCCTTGAGGAGAACGCCTCCTATCATTGGATTGACGGCCACACAGAGAAGAGCCAGCTTGGCCTTGTCCTGTCCGACGACAGCTGAAAACGGGAAGACCAGACGCTTCTCCCTGGAATCCATGGGATCAACCCCGCGCCGATATCACCTGCTCCTTTTCCCTTGTCTTCAGGACTTCCCACATCCTCTCGACCTCCTTGATCCTCTCGTTCCAGTGCTCATCGTCCTCGGATGTGTAGATCTCTATTGTTCCCCCTTGTACGTCTCCTTGACCGAGCTCCTCCTCCAAGATGCCCTCCAACTCAGAGTACACTTCTCTCAGCTTCTCTATGAGCTCCTCGCTCGTCTTCCACAGACCACGCTCATAGGCCTCTATCAGCCTCCTCACAATCTCCTCCAGGGCATAGGGGTTGTGTTCCTCGAACCATCTTCTCATCTCCTCGTCAAGGGCATATTTCTCGGCTATCTCATCGAATATCCAGTCCTCGACAAGCTTCGTCGTCGCCTCCCATCCGTACAGATGGAGGATCTTCTTAGAGAACTCGCTGGCTCCCCTGTAGCCGTGTTTCTTCATCTCATCTATCCATCTGTCGTTGAGGAGCTTTGTCCTAGCGACCCTCTCGAGCTCATCCCTCACGTCCACCACCTTGGCGTCCGTTATGTCCCTAGTGTCCACCTGAACCACATCGACGTTCTTTCCGGTGAGGGCGTCCACAGCCGCCTTGAACCCGCCGTGATGTGCGAAGTAACAGCAGCAGTTCGTCAGGTCGTGCTCGTCGCTTATGTGGTTCCTGTTTATCACGTCCACCTCCTTGAGACTTAGAGCGAGGGAGTCGTGTGCCTCCACCCCGAACTCCTCCCTGCTGTAGGCGTAGCCGCTCCACTGAACCCAGACCTTGCCGAGGTCATCGTCGTCCCTCCATCCGGATGACTCGACCGCTAGATTGACCCCGGCACCGTACGAACCCGGAGGAGAGCTGAAGACCCTGAACCTGGCGAACTTCCTCGCCTCATCGAAGCTTCTTCCAAGCTCAACAAGCCTTTTGATGTGTTCCACGTAGTGCTTCCTGACGTAGTTCATCTCAGGGGGCTCATCCCTCGTGACGACCTTCTCTACAGCCTCGTCTATCAGGTAGATGTAGTTGGGGAGGGTGTCCCTCACTATCCCGCTTATCCTCACCAGAACGTCTATCCTCGGCCTCTTCAGCTCCTCGATCGGTATGACCTCCAGCCCAGCAACGAAATCACCCTTCCAGATGGGTCTAACTCCGAGAAGATGAAGTATTTGAGCTATCTGTTCACCATCGGCCTTGTAGCCGTCTATGCTCCAGAGGACCTGGCCCACGCTCTCGGGATACCTTCCATGTTTCTCCACATAGCTCTCCAGGAGCTTCTCCGCCGTCTCAACTCCCACCTGCCAGGCCGCCTTGGTGGGCAGCGTTCTGGGATCGACCGCATAGAAGTTCCTGCCCGTCGGGAGGATGTCGAACTTGCCCCTGGTTATGGCTCCCGATTGACCGGGCTCCACGTAGGTTCCTGAGAGACCCGCCAACATACCTGATATCTCCTTTCTGCACTCTGTTATCTTCTTAGCCACCTCAGCGGCCTTGTTAAGGACCTTCATAACCATCTCCGGGTTCCTAAGCTCGGTTCCGAGTCTGTGCTCCACCCTCTTCAGAGCATCCCGGGACACAGCAAAACCCCTGCGGATGATCTCCTCCAACGCCATGACGGCTGCCTCGTGGGCTGCCCGAAGTATCTCCCTGTTAGCCACACCTCCGGTCGTTCCGGTCGGATCACGTCTGAGCTCATCGTAGTCCAAGCCGGCGGCCTCCAAGATGACCCTCCTGATCGATGGAGATGAGTACGAGTCGTACGCCATGACCGTGGCCACGTACTCAGCAAGCTTGTGAGGGTCCTCGGGTGGGTAGCCGAACACGTGGAGGCCCATGTTTATCTGAGATCCCCTCATGAGGTCCGTGAACCTGTGGATCTCCTCTATCGTCCTTTTCTCGTCCTCAGGATCTGTGATCCTTATCCTGTTCTTCCTAGCGCACTCCAGGATCTGCTCGTATATCTTCCTCCTCCTAGCCTCGTCCCCCAAGCTCTTCGCCTTCGAGTACTGATTCAGGAGGGAGTCCACGTCATCAAGCACGTCGGCCATGGCCATCGGCGGATAGATGTGGTCTATCAGGGTCGCATATCCCCTCCTCTTGGCTATGACCCCCTCCATGGGGTTCGACACGACGTAGACGTATAGGTGAGGAACGTCGTCTATGGAGGCCTGAGGCACGCACGAGGGGGAGAGCCCAACCCCCTTCCCTGGTCTGAACTCCAGATAACCGTGGGTTCCGAAGTGGATCACCACGTCGGCCCTGAACTTCCTCGTGGTCCACCTGTAGACGGCCCACCACTGATGTGGAGGGACTATGGTGGGATCGTGAAGGATCCTGCACACCCTGCCGTCGCATCTGGCTCCGGCGCATCCGAACTTGGGCTGTGGGGTTATGAACACGTTCCCGAACGTTATCCCGGGTACCACGAACCTCCCGTTGTGGACCATCCCCACCAGAACCTTGTCCACCCTCCCGGCCAGCACCTCGTCCGGTCTCCCCCAGTCCTCGATTATCCTCCTCCTCAGCTCCGATGGAAGCTCCTGGAACCAGCTCATGTACTCCTCAAGATCGACGAAATCCACAGCCCCTCCTCTGTTCACGATGTCCTCGACGCTGGTCCATCTAAACTCGCTCAGCGCCTTCCTCTCCAGGATCAGTTTCACTAGTTCCTCGCCACTCCTCGGAAGCTCCTCTCCGAGGAAGTAGCCCTCCTCCTTCAACCTGTGAAGCAACCTCACGATACTTTCAGGGACATCAAGACCCATTCCAACGGCAACGTTAGCCTCAAGCCCTTTGCACGGTGGGTTTATCAGCACTATCGCTATCTTGACCTCCTCCTTCGGCTTCCTCCTCAGCTCGATCCATCTCCTGATCCTCCTAGCGATGTACCTCATCTGTCCCTCGTGGGGTTGGGATGTGTGATAGCCGTCCTCGTTCCTTGTTCCAGAGAAGAAGATCGGTTCTATGGCTCCAGCTATCTCGGGAATTATGACCCCGTAGACCTGCGTCATGTAGTCGACTCCCTGCTCGCTCCTCTCCCAATCCTCTAGGGATTGATAGTAGGATCTGATCGGGGAGAGGACCGGGACTTTTAACTCCGAGAGCCTCCTCAAATCGACCGCTCCAAAGGAGATCAGGGAGACCAGCGCCTCTATAACAGGCCTGCCGTCTTTGAGGAAGAACCCGAGGGCCTCATCCTTCTCCACTCCCAGCCCGGTGGCGGAATCCTTTCCATAGGTGAAGACGGGAATCACCCCAAGTCCCTCGTCCTCCAAGGCCCTTATCATCCCGCCTATGTGACCGAAGTCCTTGTAGAGCCAGAAGCTCCTCCAGAAGAGCAACCCCACCAGGGGTCTCTTGGTGTAGACCTTGAGATAATCGTCCAGGCTCTCGAAGAGACCGAACTCCGGGTGGTATATCCCCTGCATCGGAAGCTCTTCCGGCTCCTCGTAGCTCGTGTCCTCTCCCGCCAGGTTGGCGAGATACCTTACGAGGTTCCGGAGGTTCTTCTCCCCTCCAAGAATGTAGTAGGACTTGGCCCTCACGAGGACCTCCAGAGGGACGTTGTTGAGGCCTTCCAACCCTCCCGAGGCTATTACCTGAGCGTCCACCTCCTTGAGCAGATCTGATACCGCTGTGGGGATCTCATGTGCGTATAGAAAAATTACTTCGGCTTCCTTTATCGATTCAAGCCCCCTTTCACAATTTTGGTCCGTGAGGATGACTCCTTCTATCCCCTCCTCTTCCAGAATCTTTTCGAGAAGCGGCTTTGCCTTGGCCCCGTAGCCCAGGATGAGGCATACGCTCCTCCGCATTGTCACTTTTATCTGATAAATAACACTTAGATAATTAGATTTAAGTTTTGATGACAATCAGGGCAAAGGGTTAGCATTTTGGAGGTGATATAGCACATTTGTTTTCAGACCGCGGACCTCAGAGGTTGTTCAGTGCCCAGAAGTAGATCTGCTTTAGTGTCGGCACGTACAGCACGTCCAATAGAAACAGCACCGTAAGCACCTTGATCAGCGCCAATCCCAAGGAGAAGAGGAGGAAGAGGAGGGACAGCAGGGTCGTCATTGATGGCCTCATCTCACCCATCCTAGACTTTCGCGTGGGGTTGAATCCCCTGCTGAACAGCGTGAGCGATATCATGTAGGATCTCCTCACGACTTGAGCCACCAGCGGTACGGTGAACCTCGCCACGTCCCCCGGCCTGGTCAGCTTGAACCCCGAGAGCCTGAAGACTGTGTACACGGACTTTACCTCATCTGTGATCGTCCTGAGGAACCTGACGCCAATGGACACCGATATGGACAGCTTCGAGTTGCCCAAGGATCTTCTAAGGGTTCTCAGGAGAGCTCCCTCGCCGGTGGTCCAAGAGACCGTTAGACCGACCAATACCACGGCCACCAACCGGAGAGACTGCTGAATCCCGTACACAAGCCCCTGGTAGTATAGATAGACTCCTCCGGTCATCCATCCGATTATGGGAGTTTCAGGAGGTATTATGGTTAGTATGACCGTTCTCGGCCATGCCTGATAGAAAAGCGCCTGAGACAGGACTATCCCCCACATAGGGGGCAACACCACAAGAGCAGTAATCTTGATCTTGGAGGCAGCTGGCCTGCCGGCCACGTATGCGAGGCATCCGAGGATCGCGAGCAGAACCAGGTTCTCCAGCTTGTCGAAGGTTAGAGCGAGCACGTTGAAGGAGAGCAGGATCAGAAGTTTTGCTACAGGGCTCAGCTGGATCCTCATCCCCGCACCACCGATCCGAACAGCTCCAGCTCCGTGATTGGGGGGAGTCCCAGCTTCTGGCATGTAGAGAGTATCATCGGTTTAGCCAGGTTGAGCTCTGACACCAGCTTGTCGTCGGATAGAACATCCCCTGGAGGTCCCTGGGAACGTACCTCTCCATTCTCTATCACTATGCAGTCATCAGCGTAGCTGAGAGCGAAGTCAGGGTCGTGCGTGGTGACGACCGCCGTGCCTCCAGACGAGACGAACTCCCTGAGCACGTTGCCCAAGGCCTCTATGCACTCCTCGTCTTGACCCGTCGTCGGCTCGTCTAGGAGGAGGATCTTCGGATTTAAGGCAAGCGAGGCGGCGAGAGCGACCCTGAACCTCTGTCCCCTGGACAGGGAATGGGGATTTTTGTCCAGCAGGTTTGAGATCAGAAGTCTGTCCGCGAGCTCCTCTATGCTGCCGGTATACCCGTTCCTCACAGCCCTCTCCTCGAGCTCCCTTCTGACGGTCTCGAACATGAGTATGAGGTCCGAGTTCTGAGGAACATAGCCCATTATCCCAGATGAATCCTTGACGGAACGTATCGTCCTGCCCATAGCAATTATTCTTCCTCTTTTGGGCTTCAGGAAGCCTGTCATCACCCTCAGCAGGGTCGTCTTCCCGGAGGCGTTAGGCCCCATCACGACGTACACCCTGCCCTGACGCAGTCTCAGGCTGATGTCCCTAAGGACGTAGCCGCCCCCGTAGGAGGCCCAGACGTTCTCTACCTCTAGGACTGTTTTGCCAGCGGAGCAATCTCTGTGAACTGGATTTGTAGAGAGAAGAGCCTTCTCAAGAGGAGATACATCTAGTGGGGATCTCATATCTAGTTTTAAGTAAATAGAGGCTCTGAAGTTCGCTGGAAGCCTTATGCCCAGGTTGGATAACATATCAGCTCTCTTGTGAAGTTCCCCGCCCGGAATAACGTCAACCACCCTTCCCTCGTCGAGAAGAACAACTTCATCTATCTGGTCACAGAAGGGGAGCACGTCCCTGAGCCTGTGCTCTATCAGGAGGATAGTCTTTCCCATGGATTTCAACCTGACCAGAACCCTCATCAGCTCTCTGGAGGACCTCGGCTCCAGGTGGGCGAGCGGCTCGTCGAGAACTATCACCCTGGATCCCAGCGCCAGGGCGCAAGCGATGGACAGCTTCTGGAGCTGACCTCCGGAGAGCTCATCAGATCTCCTGTCCTCCATGCCGTCGAGACCCACGAGCTTGAGGCATCTTCTCCCTACATCCAAGTCATCGATGCCCAAGTTCTCCAAGACAAAGAGCACCTCCTCCATCACGGTGTCCGAGAAGACCTGGTCGTACGGGGATTGGGGCACGTAGGTCACCTTTCGGGGGAGGTCGGAAGGCCTCTCCTCCCAGGGAACAATCCCGAACACCTCGACCCTTCCCTCAACATCCGCCCTCTCCACGTGCGGGATTACCCCGGAGATCACCTTGCCCAAAGTGGATTTACCGGATCCGGATCTTCCCAGGATCAAGATGAACCCCTTCTCGAGGGTCAGGCTGATTCCCCTCACGGCAAAGTCTTCCTCCCTGGGATACCTCACCCTGAGATCCTCCAGCACTATCCTACTCATGGGCCACCCCCTTCACGTATGTGGAGAGCCAGAGGCCGGCCAGGAGCCCGGGAATTGTGTATAGAGCGTTTCCCACGCTGTACATGGCCACGTACCACTCGGCGTAGTAGAGCCTGTAGAACGCGGCGTAGAGAATTAGATCCACGTACTTATCGACCAGGGCTGCTGGGACAAATGATGCAAGGATTCTAGATCTCGTGATCATGCTTCTGCTCGTGACGCCCGTCACGTAGAGGAACGGTTCAAAGAAGAGGGAGGATGTGGCCAACCAGAACACCGAAATTATGCTCAACCTCCCGAAGAAGAAGGAGTACATGATCCACTTAGCGAACATCACCATGGTCAGCGTGCCGAACTTGGGCCTTAAGGAGATCGCCACCACGTAGAGCATGTAGAGAAAGACGTCGTACACAAGACCCGTGATCAACCAGTCGAAAGGTCCGAGAATTGAGGCTATCCCCCAGACGAGCTGTCCGGGCACGAACACTATGGAGAAGATGAGGCATCCCATGAGCGAGCAGAGGACCACGTCCCTCAGACCTCTCTTCCTCAGGTAGTAAGTCACCACAGCCAGAAAGACGGGTAAAGCGACTCCTCCAGCGAATATGGAGAGCATCACCATGCTTCCTCTCGTCGAAACTATCTTCAGGGGGAAGGTCTTCACCAGAACCGGCTTGGAGCTTCCGGCCGGATAGATCAGAACCTTCATCCTGTACCTGCCGGCCAACCTCTCCGGAGAGATCGGGGTGAATATCGGGAAGACGTTCTTCTCACCGCCCATCACGTTTTCCAAGGTTATCACACCGTAACCGCTCTTGGCTTCTCTGGCCTCAAGCGATGAGGTCGATATTGGAAGGATCTTTCCGTTCTCCGTCTCCACGATGATCACCAGTGTGTAAATCCCTCGCCCCCTGACCTTTACACAGGCCATCGTTAGGAGGTCCGGATGCGCTTTGCCTCCGCCCTCCCCCGTTATTATTCTCACGAACGTGGGCGTGAGGCTTGGCTTCACTATCACCGTGTAGGGTTCTGTTCGGGGGTCCACCCTGCCCAGGGTGTCGGTCGGTATGACGAGGTCCAGACCTATGTTCCACGATCCCTTAGGGACCAGGACCTCCCTTCTTTCTACAACACCTCGAGGAGTCTCACACCTGACGATCACGAGGCATGAATCCTCGCCGACCGAGATCCGGACGGGGAAGGCCCTGAGATCGTGCATGACCCTCAGCGTGAAGTTGAAGGATGGGGGCGTCAGAAGTTTTCCGTTCTTAACTATTACCGTAATTTTACCTGATATCTCCTGACTGGAGAGGGATTCGACAACCACCTCGCCAGCGACCGTAGAGTTGGGGGCTACGGAGGTTACGTTTCCCTCGAAGCCCAGAGGAACCTGGAGGTTGAGCTTTATATGGCTGACGTCTTGCCCCTCCACTTGAAGGGGTACCTGAAGCAGGAAAAGAAAAAATAGCAGGAGAAGAGGAGTTTTGTTCATCTCAGGACCCTAGCTCCAGGGCTATCAGCCGGTACTCCCCAACTATCTTGGAGGGTCCCTCAGGACCCGTGGCCAGGTCCACCGGGCCCACGAGCACATATATCCTGTTGCCCGACGCTGAAACGTCCAGGGGCACGCCGTACTTCTCAGGCATCAACGTCAGGAACCTGGCCACAAGCTTGAGCCTCGATGTGTCCCACACGTAGACCCCCGACATGGATGCGTCGGACGTTATCCAGTCGTTGCCCACACAGCCTATCAGGAGGTTTCCGTCCCTAGCGAAGGGGACTACCTTGCCATACATTGGCTTCCCGAAGAACTTATCTATGTACAGGAGCTTGCCCGTGCTGAGATCAAATATGAAAAGCTTTGTTTGATTCGGATGCTGGATCATCGGCTTTCTCTCGTACTTGGGACTCCAGTAAACTGAATACGTTGCAGAGGCGTACGGGACGACCTTGCCATCCACTATCCCGGCGAAGTACGTTCCAGCGTATATGTAGGACTTTATCGAGGTGTAGTTGCCCTTGTTCTTTGGTATCAGAAGGATTTCAGATTGTATCGGCGACATTATGGTCGCTTTCCATGCCAGAACTGGTTCTCCTTTCTTCACGGACTCCTCGTTGTTCACCACGAATATCCTGCCGTCGCTGGGCTCAACGACCACGTACTTTCCGTCAGAGCTTATTCCAATCCCGTTCCAGATTGTTGTCCTGTTGAACACAGGGACCCTTGGGGGTATGTCCCACCTCCAGAGCTGGTCTCCATTGTCCGCCCTGAGCACGAACACAGTTCCTCCGTGCCATTTAGCCGGCTCCTTGGGGTTGTACCCCCACCAAGTGCACAGGGCCACATATCTATCGCCAGAGTCCGTGCTGAACATCGGTATCATCACTCCAGCGGGCTCGTTCTTGGGCCACCTCCACGCGACCTTCCAGGAGCTCACGTCGACGGCCACAAGCCTAGAGACGTATACACCGACCCACATGCTGATCCTGTACTCCTTCAGATCTGGATACTTCTTCCGGATCTCGGGGTATATATTCATCAGATCCACTGAGACCTTCTCGTACACAGGCCTCTGGGACTTCTCGTTTATTATTTTTCCATCAGCCACGAAGTACAGCCTTTTACCGGATTTGTCGAACTCGATGAAGTTGATGCTGTTGCCGTACCACGGGCTCTTTGTTATGGTCGCCTCAGTAGCGTTGGACGGACCCAGGAGGTCCTTGTCGGCTTTGTAGCTCCATACAACCTCCCAGCTACTTGTATCGTATACTAAGACCTCTCCGTACTTGGAGCTCAGTCCGACAGCGAAGTACCTGCCGTCGGGAGAGAAGGTCATGCTGTAGGGAACTCTCCCTAGCCCGAAGGTCAGATCTTTGAGCTTCTTCCCGTTTGAGGAGAAGATGAACACCTCACCCTTCTGGGTGGTCACGGCCACAAACCTACCATCCGGAGAGGAGACCACCGATCCCTTCAGGAAGTTGTACCAAGTCCAAGATCTTATGTAAAGGCCTTTTTGGATGAGCCAGCTTTTATCCACCAGAGGATCGGTCTTCCAAACGATTTCGAGCCCCGAGACCTGAGTTTTTGATTTTGTGACGGTCGCCTGTCCTGCAGAGGTGGATGTCTTTGAGAAGGCATAGGATACTGCTGCTATGGCTATGACTACTGCCACGATAGCTATTAGGGCGGCCACGACAACTCCTCTGGTGATAGCAAGTCTCCGGCCCACAAGCACCATTAATATCACCTTATAAGTAAAAGTAGCACGATAGTATTACTTATAACCGTTACTTTCGTAAAAGCGTTAATTCCGTGAGCTTCAAGAGTTAAATACTTGAAGAGGACCCGAGGCGGTCTAACCATGAAATCAGCTCACCAAGTTAGAATTACGCCCTCCGAGGCTGCTGACCTTCGCTGTCTCAGCTCGAGCGTTGCTGACAGATGGGAGCTGTCCCCGCCGTGTACAGCCCGGATGTTAAGTTCCTAGTTTTCGTATATTTTTCACGGCGATCCCCTAGACGGTCTTCGGATATGCCATGGCCCGGAGTGCTGAGCAGAACAGGGTAGTGAGGCTTCTGGGAACGAAGACCTCATTCATGGAAGGATGGGAATACACCCTCGCCCTGACGCACATTCCTGCCCCTGTATATGGTGAGCCCTAAAGCGGCGCATATGAGCATCTCCGAGCACCTCACATCTGATTTCATGAGGGCTAGGGCTATTCTAGGGGAGTGTTTACCGAAAAGTCGAGGAAAAAGTTGCTGTAAGAATCTAAGACGGTGGGATTTCATTAGTTTTCTTAGGAGCACGCCGGTGATGAACGCGCTTCCGGTCGAGATCTTGTTGGAAACTTAATTTTTAAGTTGAGAACCAGAAAATTCATGATGGAGTTTCTCAAGAAGAGGGCTGAGCAATTTGAGGAAGAGGCTAGAGAGGCCTTCGACAAGGGGAATTACAACTTCACACTGTTGTTCGTGGAACAGGCTTTCCAACTCTACCTTAAATATATACTTGCCAAGAAGATCGGGGATTTTCCAAAGACTCATGGATTAGTGTTTTTGTTCCAGCAGTTAGCTTCAGTTCTTGGGGATAAAGTGCTTAAGTTCCTGTCGAGAAACAGGATCCTGCTGGACCTCCTCACGGAAGCCTACATTGGGAGTAGATATATAGATATCGATTACGGGAGGGAGACTGCCGAGGAATCGTTGAGGCTCCTTGCCAAGTTCAGGGAGGAGTTTCATGAGGAACTTCGCTGAGATTGTTGGGGAGACTTCAAGAAGCATTGAAGAGTACAGAAAGAGGTTAGATTCCCATCTAGCTTTAATAAAGGAGGTCAGCTCGAGGTTCTTTGGTCCAGAAGTTGAGGTCTACCTCTTCGGGAGCACTGTCAGGGGGGAGGAGAGACCTCTCAGCGACATAGACGTCGCCGTTGTTCTGAACAGAAGACCAAATCTCGAGGAAAGGATGAACTTCCTCGTCGAGTTGAGGCACCTGCTGGGTATATTCCATCCATTTGAGGTGCACGTAATCGGAAAGGAGGAATGGGAGCGCTGGTACAGGAGGTTCGTTAAGGAGTACAGAAGAGTGTGACATGAGGTAATCTTTTGAACTGGACCGCATGTGCCTGTTTACGGCTGGTCCTCACTAAGAGCTGGAGTTATTCAAACAAGACACTAAGAGTGGTGCTGTTTAGAGGAGGTTTCTTGTCTCGAGTTCTCAAGTTCGAGACATCCTCTCAAGGATCTCTTGACCTATCTTCACCAGGAGGTTCCTGCCCCTGAGCTCAGTGCTATACATGGGGAGTTCCATCACCTTCAGCCCTAGACCCCTGAGCTCTTCCAAGTACCTTCTCTGGCTCTCCATCCTCCTCCTGAGAAACTCGCAAGATGTGTCCTTTATCACAAAGTTCACGATCAGGAGCTTTATCCTCAACCCTTCCGCCTCGAAATCCCTTTTTATTCTCTTCAGCTGTTCGACCCCCAGCCTCTCGGGGATCGTCACAGCAACGAACTCTATGCCCCTCAGAAATGAGAATATTTCCTCCGCCAGGGACTTCCAGCTCTCCACGATGGACAGGATGGATCTCTTACCCTCCTCAGTGAGAGGTTTGCGGAGCTTTGCATAGAGCTTGGCGGCCCTGTTCAGATGATCCACGAACAGAATTGGCATCCTCAGGAGCCTGAAGGTATGTCCTGCAGGAACCGAGTCCCAGACCACAAAGTCGTGGTTTCCGGATCTGGCCTCCTTCATCACGAAGTAGAGCATGAACTCCTC
>CAZGKA010000072.1:0-8264 GCA_964525965.1 uncultured Nitrososphaerota archaeon | reverse complement strand
CACTTCCGTGATCCTCGTTCAGGACAGCTATGGGAAACTTGGATCTGCCGCTGTACCCGTAGCCGAACAGTATGGTCAGGAAGATGGGCATCAGCAGAACCATGACTATGGTCTTGGGATCCCTTATCAGCTGCTTGAGCTCCTTATCTATTATCGCTATGAGCCTCAACTTCCTTCCCCCATGAGCTTTATGAAGGCGTCCTCCAAGCTGACCCTGACGGGCCTCATCTCAAGAACTCTAAATCCCTTCTCCCTCAAAAAATCCATGAGTTGAGCTGATCTTTTGCCGTAATCATCGACCAGGAGCATAATTCTTCTCCCATCCATGGAGACGATTTTCGCGAACTCGGGAGGATCACATGGAGGCTCCTTGTCCAGGAGAACCTCAACCAGCTCGCCCCCAAAGGCCCTCCTTTTTATCTCCTCCGGAGTTCCGCTGGCTATTATCCTCCCCCGCGACATGAGCGCTATCTCATCGCAGTTCTCGGCCTCGTCCATGTAGTGAGTGGTGACCAGTATGGTCTTCCCCCCGTTTACGAGCTGTCTGAACCTCTCCCAGAACTGCCTCCTCAGGGGAGGATCCACCCCCACAGTAGGTTCATCCAGTATGAGGAGCTTCGGATCGTGAACCAGCGTGACGGCAAGGGCCAGCCTTCTCTTCATCCCACCGCTCAGGTTTCCGACGAGCCTGTCCCTGAACCTGTCCAGAAAAAACTCCTTCAGGAGATCCTCCGTCCTTTTCTTGGCCTCCTGCCTGGAGAAGTCATAGAGCATGGCGTAGAGATAGAGGTTCTCCTCAACGGTCAGGTCGTCGTACAGACTGGATCTCTGGGGCATGTAGCCAATCATCCTGAGGATGCTCCTTCTGTTCTTGAGGACGTCCAGCCCGTAGACCTTTACATAACCCTCAGTGGGCTTCAGGAGACCTGTTATCATCCTTATGGTCGTGGTCTTTCCAGCGCCGTTCGGCCCCAACAAACCGAAGATCTTACCGCTTTCAACGAGTAGGTCTATGTGATCCACAGCGGTGAACTCACCGAACCTCTTGGTGAGCTCTCTGGCCTCCACAGCGAGCATTCTCACTGAATAGTGTCGATGACGAGATATTTATACCTTTTTTACCTTAACTAGTAAGAGGTATCGGCATGAACAAGCTGAACCTCAGGGAGCTCAGGTCCTTTGACATGCTGAAGGAGATGGGCCTGACGGAGTACCAGGCCCTAATATACCTCTCACTCCTAATATTCGGTGATATGTCCGCCAAGAACCTCAGCGAGCTTACCGGAATTCCCTACCCGAAGGTGTACACCAGCTCCTCGGAGCTCATCAAGAAGGGATGGATATACTCGGTAGGAAGCAGGCCGGCCATCTTCAGGGCGAACCCCATAGAGGAGGTCGTGGAGAGGCTCCGGAGGGAGGCAATTGAGAAGCTGGAGAGGCTGAGAGAAACCGTCAACTCCGACATAGAGGCTGCAAGAGCTACTGGAATAATGACCTCCAAGCTCTCGTACAGCTACTCCAAACAGGTCGCCCTCAGGGCGATAAAATCGTCCATAAAGTCGTCCAAGAAGGATATATGCCTGATGCTCAGCCACGACGATCCGGATCTGATAGAGGCCATAGCGATCGCATCCAAGGGAATGTCGATCAGGGCGGTCATAACCGAGAAGAACCTGAAAGCTCTGGAGGAGAGGAATGTCAGGATAAGGGCCAAGATCTGGAGGGTCCCCTTCCCGATATCCTTAATAATAGTGGTCACGGACGTGGTGTTCATGGTCTTCGGATCCCTGACGCCCACCTCCAGAAATCCCTACGCCCTGGAGATAAGGGACAGGGACCTGGTCCTCATGGCCAAGAGGTACTTCGAGCTGTCCTGGCACATGGTGGGCTGAATGATAAAGAAGATACCTGAATCGGAGCTCAGGAGAAAGATCCTTCACATAACCTTCTCGGTGCTCCTCTTCCTCCCCTATGAGTTCAGGGCCCTCCTCCCGGGCTGGCTTGACCTGAAGATGGTTTACGCAGTTGTAATAGCCGCCACGACTTGGATCTATGCTGTGAGGGTGAGGGGCGTTCCTCGCATCGTTGAGGACCTCAGGAGAAGGATGATGGAACTTGAACTGGCTAGACCTGTCGAGAAGATCCTCCTGAGCATAGAATCCCTGATCAAAACGGTGGAAAGGGATTATGAGAAGAGGGCCGGATGGCTGGGACTTCTCTCAGGAGCCGTGGGGATAGGGGCCTCATATCTGATCTTCGGAGGAAGCTTTGTGGCCGGCGTGATGGCCATGGTCATGTTCGACGGGCTCTCACCTCTCTTCAGTCATGCGTTCGGGACCAGAAGGATCCCTTACACCAAGGGAACCCTGGAGGGAACGCTGGCCGCCTTCACGGTCCTCTTTCTCTCAATGTGTTTCATAACATCACCTCTCAACTCGCTGATCGTCACCATAGTTGCCTCGCTGTCAGAGCTCTACGGGGTGGAGGACAACATCACCGTGCCGCTCGCGTCATCAGCTGTGTACTTTTTGCTGAGAAATGTTTAACTTTTTAAGCCCGAATGGGAGGATCCTCGGTGATAGTTTGCCCAACACCCTGGTCTGCGTTAAGCAGGTTCTCGATGAGATGGAGATCAGGGTCGATAAGGAGACGAGATCCCTGATAATAGAGGATGTACCGATAAAGCTGAGCACCATAGATCGAAATGCACTCGAGGAGGCGGTCAGAATAAAGGAGAAGCACGGAGGGACCGTCACAGTAGTTACGGTATCCTCCAAGATGCCGGTCGACGAGAAGGTGATGAAGGAGGCTGTGGCCATGGGGGCCGATGCTGCCTGCATAGTGAACACCGATTCCGAGCTTGACCCGCTGGATACCGCTAAGCTCATAGCTGAGGTCTACAAGAAGAGAAACTATGACCTAGTCCTGCTTGGAGAGGGATCCAACGATGAGTACAACTGTGCTGTCGGTCCCATGGTGGCTGAGCTCCTGGGCCTTCCTGTGATAACGTTCGTGAAGAGGATTGAGGTGGCTGATGGGAGGATAATAGCTGAGAGAGATCTGGAGGACAGGGTGGTGACTGTAGAAGCTCCTCTCCCAGCAGTCGTAACTGTTGTGAACGAGATAAATGAGCCAAGGATACCGACGCTCATACAGGTGATAAAAGCCTCCAAGAAACCGCTGACAAAGTATACACCAGCTGATCTCGGAGTCGAGCTCGGAGCTAAGGACAGGAGGGAGGTGAAGAAGATAGAGGCGTTCTACAAGGAGAGAAAAGGAGTGATAATAGAGGAGGAGAACCCGGAGGAGGCCGTCAAGAAGCTCCTCGAGTACATAAAGGAGGTGATATCATGAACATGGTCGTACTCGTTCCCTCCAAGAGAGATGCCCTGTTGGAGCTTGTCTCCGCCGCCGAGGGTCTGGAGAGGAGGATAGCGGCTGTGGTCCCTGACCCCGGCTGGGCGGAGGGGTACGTGGACAAGATCTACAGGATCCCTAAGGAAATCTCCAATGACAAACTGGTGGCCGCTCTAGCTGGTATGAACGATGTGGATGTCTTTCTGATCTACGCAGACAGGAACGGTAAGGAGATAGCAGCTAGGCTTGGGGCCAGATTGGGGACGAGCTGTTACAACGACTGCTCCAGCATAGACAAGAATTTAGAGGTAGAAAGAATGGCCTACGGAGGTAAGGGAGTGGCTAGAATACTGATCAAGGCTAAACCAGCCGTGGTCTCCATAAAGCCGAGAGCCTACAAACCGAAGGAGTCCCCGGGCAGGAGCTCTGATGTGGAAGACCTTCCTATACCTGAAGTCGAGGAGAGGTGCGTCATAAAGAGTGTTGAGGAGAAGGAACTCGGCGCAGTCGATCTGACAAAGGCTGAGAGGATAGTGTCCGTGGGTAGGGGACTCAAGAAGAAGGAGGACCTCAAGATGATAGAGGAGCTAGCTCAACTCCTCAACGCCGCTGTGGGATGCTCCAGACCGATAGCAGCAGACCTCAAATGGCTGCCCGAGGGCCATCACGTGGGGATGACGGGAGTTCAGGTATCTCCAAAGCTATACATGGCGATAGGGATATCGGGACAGATACAGCACACGATAGGTTTCAGGAATGCCGAGGTCGTGGTCGCCGTGAACATAGACAAGGGAGCCCCGATATTCGGGGAGGCCGACTACGGCGTAGTGGGAGATCTGTATCAGATAGTCCCCGAGATGATAAAACAGCTCAAGGAGATGAAAAAGGGATAAAAAAGTCACTCCAGGAGCTCGGCAACGAGCTCCGCTACATCCATCACCTTAACTTTTTCATCGACTCCCGTGCTCCTTGCAGCGTCTTCGAGCATCGCCATGCAGAACGGACAGGCGGTCGAGATCTCCCAGCACTTTGAGCTCAGCTGCTCGAGCCTTATCTTGCTTATGGCCTTCTCCTCCTTGACCTCATACCAGTAGTTGGCTCCCCCAGCTCCGCAGCAGAAGGTGTCCATCCTGTTCCTCTCGGGCTCCACGACCTCCACACCCAGGATCCTCAGGACCTCCCTGGGAGCCTCGTATATCCTGTTGTACCTGGCCAGGTTGCAGGGGTCGTGGTAGACGATCTTCCTCCCTCCGGCCTTTCTAACCTTTATTCTGCCCTCCTTCAGAAGCTTTAGTATCAGCTCGACGTGAGATATGACCTCAAACTCAGCTCCAAACTCCTTGTACTCGTTCTTGAAGGTGTTGTACCCGTGTGGACAGTGTACAACAATCTTCCTGACGCCGTAAGCCTTGAAAAGCTCTATGTTCTCCAGAGCGATCTCCTGGAACCTTCCCTCCTCTCCCAACTTCCTGACAGGCTCTCCGCAGCACCTCTCCTCCCCCTTAAGGACCACGAACTTTATGCCAGCTGTCCTCATTATCTTGATCATGGCGTCCACGATCTTCTTGGTCCTCGGATCGTAGGAGGCTTGGCAGCCTATCCAGTAGAGGTACTCGAAGTCGCTCTCCTCAGCGGGAGTCGGAACGTCGGAGAGCCACTTCTGCCTCTCCATCTGAGGAAGTCCCATGGTGTTGCCCTTGGTCGACACGTTGTAGAGGAGGTCCTTCTTCTTGGAGTCTATCCTGTTCTCGGCAACCAAGGCCCTCCTCAGGTCCGCCAGTATGTCCGGGGTGTTCACCATGGCCGGGCACACGTAGGCACAGGCGGCGCAGGTGGTGCAGCTCCAGACGACCTCATCATTTATCCTGTCCATCAGCTGGCCCTCCTCTCCCCTGATGAACATGAGTTGAAGCTCCTTGATGAGGTCCCTCGGGGACAGGGCTCTTCCAGCCGTTCTGGCCGGGCAGACCTCATGGCATCTTCCGCAGTTCACGCAGGCCGCTATGTTCAGTCTCCTCAGAGGGTTGAGGTCCTCCTTTACGTAGACTCCCTGCTTGATCTCTTCCTCTCCTCCTCCCTCCATTAGCTCGATCAGGTTGAACGGAGTGCTCAGCTTGGGAACTGGGAGGTCAGGAGATGCCATGTCGCTGAGGGGCATCATCAGGATGTGGCTCAGCTTGCTGAACCCTATGTACGCTATCAGCAGGAAGGCGGTGAGGATGTGGGTCCACCAAAGCGGCATGTACACGAGCCCAGCTGTCCTGGGATCTATGAGTCCCGAGAGGGCATCTCCCAAGAAGGACCAGCTGGCATAGCTCACTGGAGCTAGCTTAAGCCTAATGGCCTCGAGAAAATAGCCGGAGCACACTATGTAGAGAAGCCCGAGAAGAATGATCACATCTTCAGCCGATGTTTTCAGCCTTCCAGGCCTCACGATGAACCTCCTGACAGCGGTGATCACGAGTCCCGTCAGAGCCAGAATTCCTGCTAAGTCCATTACGAACTCGAAGATCAGGTAGGGTGTTCCCACGAGGATCCTCATGCCTAGATGCTCGAGGATGTCCGAGTCTAGGAATACAGTGAACGTTCCTAGGGCGAGCATCAGCATCCCGTAGAAGAAGAGAACATGCGGTATCCCGCTGGACGGATCCTCTAGCACCTTGAACTGGGCCAAGACATACTTGACAAATCTCCCAACGCTTCTACCCTTATCCACACCAATCATCTCTCTTAAATCGCTGAGGCTCAGTTCGAAGGCCCTTAACCTTCTATAAATTCCGTAGAAGAACAGAATCGTTACGAAAGCCACGATAACATACATAACAGGAGGTACCCAGCTCGGTAGAAGGATGAAGTTTATCCTCTCCGGAGTCATCGTTGGATCACGAGTCTTTGGCCAGTTCCCAAATCACTTAAATTTTTGTCCCTAAGGGCCGTTAAATAGCACACTCGTGGAACCTCTACACCCGGCTGCATGGGGCGTTTTTGAGTCTTTTAGATGAACTGTTTTTAACATTTTTGATCAAGTTAGGAAAAGGTGATGGTCAGTGGTGGACTGCGACTTCCTCATAGTTGGGGCTGGTATCTTCGGGCTCTCCACCGCTTACCACATAAAGAGGGCCAACGAGAACGCTGAGATAATTGTGGTGGACAGAAACCCAGATGCCGGACAGGGAGCCACAGCCAAGAGTGCAGGAGGGTTCAGAGTCATATTCACAAATCCGGTAAACAGGATGCTGGCGGAGTCCAGCGTGGACTTCTATCTCCACGTACACAGGGATCTCAACAGGGATCTCGGCATCGTGATGGCGGGATACCTCATACTCCAGGACAAGGAGCTTTTCGAGATAAACAGACCGGTGGTTGAGGAATTTGAGAGGAAGGGAGAGGTGAAGGTCTACAAGAGTGATGAGCTCAAGGAGAAGCTCAAGATGAACGTGAACTTCGATGGAGATGAGGAGGCCGAGCTTCTGGGTGCTAAGAATGTTGATTACGGTATTCTCGCCAAGAAGTGTGGTTACATAGATGCGGACAAGCTGGCCTCCTTCTACAAGGAGGAGCTGGTCCAGATGGGGTGTAATTTCGAGTTCAACACCCAGGTCGAGAACCTGATACTCGAGCCAGAGCTCAAGCTGGGCATACCACGGGAGCCAAGGACATGGCAGAAGAAGAAGATAGCTGGAGTTGAGACGAACAAGGGAAAGATAACCGCTGAGAACGTTATAGTGGCTGCTGGAGGATGGTCTCACCTCATCCTCGATAAGATAGGCGTGGACTGCATATCCAAACCGAAGAAGAGACAGATATTCACGGTAAAGCTGAAGAAGCCTGAGCTTGAGGAGCTCTTCCACACAGAGGGCTTTAACGATGAGGGAATAATGCCGTTCACCTTCCTCCCGACCGGGCACTACGTGAGGGCGGACAAGAGGGACAAGACATTCTGGCTGGGGTTCGCCGACGACCTCGGGAGGAAGTTCGACACGAACGAGGACCCGGAGGAGAGGTACTACTACGACAACGTCTACCCGGTGGTGGTTAAGTACTTCCCGCAGTTCAGGGACGTGAGCATAGACAACATGTGGGCCGGTCTCTACATGATAAACAGCTTGGACGGGGCGCCTGTGGTCTTCAAGGTGGAGAACATGGTGGTGGCCACCGGGGACAGCGGAAGCGGGATATTGAAGGGAGATGCTGTTGGGAGAATAGCCGCAGCTCTCGCCTTGGGCAAGGGGGAAGCAGAGCTTTACGGAGGCAGGAAGATAAGATCCGACGTTCTCTCAATCCAAAACAGGTGCATGGAGCCGGAGAAGTTCATATTCTAATCCTTCGGCCGGGATCAACTTCTTTTATCTCTTCCTCCCTCTCACTTATCAGGTGGCTGTCGTTGACGGTGCTGGTCCCCCAAGAGGAGGCCCTCACTAGGGCGTCGGAGCTGGTGCTCAAGGGAGAAGTCGTTGCCATACCCACTGACACCCTCTACGGTCTGGCCGTGGACCCGACCAGGAGGGAGCCGGTGGAGAGACTGCTCCAGATAAAGAGGAGGAGGACACCCGTCCCAATATTCGCTAGGTCGAGGGAAGAGGCCTTCTCACTCTGCAGGGATGTCCCCAAAGAAGCTGATGAGCTGGCGAGGAGGTTCTGGCCGGGACCACTGACCTTGGTCCTCAGAAAGGGGGCTGATATCTGGAACGAGCTCTCCGGCAGGTGGAGGTTCATCGCGGTGAGGGTCCCAGGCCATGAATTTCCTCTGAGGCTCATGCAGGCTATGAGCGGACCTATCACCGGTTCGAGCGCCAACCTATCGGGCGGTCTAAGTCCGTCAGAACCATCCCACGTCGTTGAGGAGGTGGGAGATCTGGTCCCCCTGATAGTGGACGGAGGACCATGCCCTCTGGGGATAGAGTCCA
>CAZGKA010000071.1:0-14555 GCA_964525965.1 uncultured Nitrososphaerota archaeon | reverse complement strand
TCTCCACTATCGTCTCGAGCACCAGCGAGGTGTTGGACTCCTTTATGCCCGGTATCGTCAGGACCTTCTGAAGCAGGCCGTTGAGCTCCACCTGATCCCCAGCTATCACCTTGACTATCACATCGTAGGGACCCGTTATCTCGTGAATCTCCAGAACGTTGTCCTTTATACAATCGTAGATCTTCTTGGCGACCTCCTTGTGCTTTCCGGGATCCGTCTTTAACAGTATTATGTACTTATATGCCTTTCCTAGCTTGGCATGGTCGACCACTGCTGTATAATATTTTATTATGCCCATGCTCTCCAACTTCTTGACTTTTTTCATTACACCAGCCGGGCTCATTCCGAGTTCCTTAGCTACATTTGTGTAGGTGACACGCCCATCCTCAACAAGCTTTTTAAGGATCTCAATCTCCTTCTCGCTAAATCTTTTTCTTCTAGGCACTCTATCACCCCGAAGGTGAACTACCCCAGTGTTAGGCGTAATAGTCATAAAAAAAATTTATGGTTAAAGGGGGTCAGACTGCATGGACTTTAACAAAAGCAGTGATATAGTAAAGAAGAGAGCTAGTTTAGTCTTCCAGCTAGGATCCGTTAGGATGGCAGTGACAACTTTAGCGACCGTACTCTGCACGATCTACTTAGTGGCCGCCTTTTTTGTAGGAAAAATTCTGGCCCTTGAGATGTCGATTCTCTTCACCGCTTCCTTTGTAATCTCCACGCTCATTAATAAATTTTCGAGTGAGACGATGAACGTGAGGCGCTCACTTTGGGGTTCGCTGTTGGTGTTGTTTCCCGAGGCCCTAGCCGTGATCGTAACAACTCCTTTGAATTTATGGAATAGAGTTCTGCCGGCTGCTGCTTATACGTCCATCTACCTGTCGCTGTTGGTTGGCCTCAGCTTGTATAGATCAAAGGTTGCGAAGATCCTTTCAGTGATTCCACCTCTGATCCCGAACGCTCTCTGTCCAAGCTACATCTTGCTTGTATCTTTAGCGCTAGCCGTCCTCACGGTCAAGCTGACCGATGTCGTGGTGGACAGGGTATCCTCCATGGGACGCTGTCGGGGGCTTTCCGTAGGGAGGGTTGTAGCAGAGCTCCTGTTGAGCTCCGATCCAACGGAGTTGGAGAGTGTGCTCACTGAGAGAAGTATGGAGGATGAGATCAGGATGACCTCTGTGAGGGTGGGAAGCGTGGCTTTGATCTCTGCCGACCTGCATCCAGGGCCCTATAAAGCCGGAAGCTCGAGGGCCCCTCGCCTCATAATGGAACACCTAGACGAAGAAGGTGTGTCCTCCGTCTTCCTGAGACGAGCCAGCACGCACGCTAGGAATCTGCCCTCGCAGGAGGAGGTCAAGAGGGTCGCCGACCACATAGCGTCCCTCGTCAGAGGTGGTGAAAGCGTCGACGTAGGAGAGCTTGTACACATAGAGAGGGGGCCCTTTGAGATAACGGCCCAGGCCTTCGGAAGCACGGTGCTCACTACCGTAAGTGGGAGAGGTTTTGAGAGCTTTGAGGACATACCCGGCTCCACAGATAGGAGGGTTAATGAAGTGCTGAGAGCTAGGGGGCTTGATGTAAGCGTTGTGGTGGTCGACAGACATGATTGTCTCAGGCCGGGAGGGTACAGCAAGATAGATCCCTTCAGTCCTGAGGAGGATGAACTTGTGACGTACATAGTTGAGGCTGTTGAGAAGGCCCTAGCCTCGAAAAGATCATCCTTCGTCAAGGCCGGGTTTTCCAAGCTCCACCTAGATCTGGACAGCCTCGGCGAAGGGGGGATAAGAGCCGTCGTGCTGGAGGTTAATGGTAAGAAAGCAGCGTATATATGCGTGGACTCGAACAACATGCTGCCTGAGATGAGGGACCTCATCAGCGATGAGGTAGCCTCCCTCGGAGTAACGCCGATAGTGGTCACGACCGATACGCATGAAACCATGACCGTGAGAAAAACGGACAATCCATTTGGATATGGGTGCGACGATGATGAAATGAAGAGGATTGCCTTGAAGATACGCGAGCTTGTCAGAGAGGCCTCGGATAATCTTGTAGAAGGGAGGGCGGCTGTCAACTCATCAAAAATTAGCTGTAGAATAGTTGGTGAGGAGGTCATGAACGACATATTCTGGAAAATAGAGAGGGCCGACTACGCCCCCTACCTCCTAGGTCTGGCTGTGGTTCCTGTCCAACTGGCGCTCCTCCTATCCGCTTTGATATAGGGTCTCAACACATCGCCACGCGCGCACAAATTTTTTTATTGTGAAAAAGGGTCCTGAGGTCCAGAGGGGCCCGTAGCTCAGTATGGTCAGAGCACCGGGCTTTTAGGGCGTGACGCCGGAGAGACCCGGGGGTCGCGGGTTCAAATCCCGCCGGGCCCGCTCTCCATTTGGAGCCAAAGCCTGTAGGGAGAACTGAAGAAAGAGGTTCAAGGGGAGATCATCTGACGACCTCCTCGACGTCCCTGTACCACTTCGACTTAGTTCCCTTCTTAGCCCTTTTCTGCCACTTCTTCGTCTTTGGTTCCTCATCTAAGGCTTTTATCAGCTCATCGACCTTTTTCTTAACTAGATCCACCTCTTCGTCCTTCAGGACCCCTTCCTTCTTTAGGACATCAGCTACAGCCTTAACCTTCTCGAGGTTGTTCTTGGCATCGTACCAGAAGCCCCAGTCATCCGCTAGGAGCTTCGCTATGTACTTCACGTTTATCAGGCCTTTGCCCTCCTTGTCCGAGAACTCATGGCTCAGGAACAGCACTATCAGATCCACCAAGTCCTTTCTGTTGATGTCGTGTATCTGCAGCTTCTCTAAAACCACGTCCGTCGGAGAGATCGCCGGGAAGCTGAGCTCAAGTCTTCCCTCTCCGGGCTTCTTGCCAAACGGAACGTCATGGCTGAACTCTAGCTTGTCAAAGAAGACGTCTATGTGATATTTGCCCTCTGGGTGATAGTATATCAGCCTCTTGCTCGAGAAGAGGGCGTTTATCATTTTATCTGGGAGAAAGCCCATCTCCTCAAAGAACTTCTTTATCTGCTTGGACTGCTTGCTGTACGCCATCAGATCAAGGTCAGTGAACATGGGGGCTCCCTCGGCGCCGAAGCGAACCTTATGGATCTCCCTCATCCTAGGATTGTCCTTGGTGTGCAGGTAGACGGCCATCGCTCCCAGTATTCTGAGAATTATCCCCTTCTCCTGGGCTTTGCTCACAAGATCCACACACTCATTGACGAACTCCTCTTCTCCCATCTCCACAAAGTGAATGCCATCGTGAGAACTCAACCGATCACCTCTATCCCTCTATCTTCCAGTAGTTCTTCAAGCCGTCCGGCTCCAGCTCTATGATGAACCCCCTCAGGAGCCCCTCCGTGTACTCGCTGCCGGGGTTGACCACCACGGTGTTGCCCAGCTTGTCGCTCGCGTAGCTCTCGTGTATGTGACCGTGAAGACCCATCAGGGGTTGATACTCTTCTATTACCTTCCTGACGGCTTTCGATCCCACGTGAACCAAGACGGGCCTGCCTCCGACGTAGACTGGCTTGAGGTTCTTGTCCAGTTTAGGAGCGAGATCTAGTTTAGTCCCGAAGGGAGGACAGTGAAAGTTGAACAGAACCTTGCTGAAGTCCTTTATCCCGAACTTATCTATCTTTTCGCGGAGCATCTTCTCCAGCTTGTTGTCAGGGGCCTCGCGAGGGGTGTTCCACGGCGTCGGATTCACGTACTCGTGGCTGACTATCTGGTACCCGTACTTCAGCTCCACAAGCTTGTCGAGAGGATTGATCACGCCCTTGTCCTCGTAGCTGTTTATTACCTCATCTATGTACTTCTCGTCGTCATTGCCGGGCATGACTATCGCTGTGACCTCCTTCATGTCGACCTTCTCCACCAGAAGATCCAGCCACTTTCTCATCCTCTCGGTCATCACCTGCTTGAACATCTCCTCCTGCTTCCTCGGATCAGCAGCTATCTCCTGAACCTCCTCCGGAGTCAGTATTACGTAGTAGTAGGCCATATTTTCTATCTTCTCCTTGAGCTTCTCAAGCTCTTCTTCGGTCTTGGCGACTATCTTCCTTCCAAGAACCTCGGCCTCATAATGATCCTTCTTGTCGAATATGGGGACCACGGCCTTGCCCGTTAAGTCGCCGGCCAGTATTATTACATTTGCCTTGTACACGTTGACAGCGTTGAGCCACTTCCTCCACACTAAAGTATTCCCATGTATATCAGCTGCAAAAAACATCCTTATCGTCATGAATCAACACCTTCCCAAACCTAAACAAGAAAAATACCCTTAGCAAGAAGTATAAAAAGATTTTAAATCAGAACATGACGATTAGAAAAAAATAAAAAGGAAAGGAAAAGGATCACGCCGGTGGAATCTCGGCATATATCGTTCTGACATCTATTCCGCGTCTCTGGTTGTATATTAGGAACCCTGCGAATATGAACGCTCCGAGACCCATCCAGAACGACTGCTGGAACCATATGTCCACTCCAAGCTCAGCGCTGGACACCATGAAGAAGAAGAAGTTCACAGCGAAGGAAAAGGCTCCTATTATCGAGACAACCGGCACGCTACCTATCTCCCACTTAAGCGGCGACTTCTCATAGAGGTCCGGCTTGACATATGGTAGAACTGCTCCTGCCAGGCTTGCGGTCATTACGGCAAACTGGTACAGGTTGCTTGTGTCGGCAGCTGCTACCCAGGCTCCTTCCTCTCCACCGTTGGCCCATATCAGGAGTACCCCAGCCAGACCGCCCAGCATAGTCAGCAGTATGGCCCAGTGCGGGCTGTGGAACGTCTCGTTCACAGCAGCAAATACCTCAGGGAAGAACCTGTCGAAGGCCCAGGCGAAGACCATCCTGCTAGCCACCACGAAGAAGGCCGGTATGTCCTTGAGCAATATTATGCCGACAACAAAGCCATTGAATATCTGGAGCCAAGCAAGTCCCTTCGGCACGAGAGGTATAGTGAAGGAAGTTACTGCGTTCCAAGGCATCACATGAGTTGGAGGAACACCCATCAGCTCTGCCAGTCCCTTTACTCCTAGCTTATTGTACACGTAGGCGTAGAGAGCTGTGAAGTAAACTCTGTCCGCTGGCACCCCATGGGACTGAAGCCAGCTCATAGCTCCAGTGGATTGGAGAACGCTCTGCGGAACCTGCCAAGAGGTGTAGAACAGGAACGGAAGAGCTATGTAATAGGCCATTATTACGAGAGTTCCGAGAATCTGTGCTATCACTAGGGAAGTGGCAGGGGTCTTTATCTCCCCCCCGACAAACACGGCAGAAACTATTCCTATATAGGCCCATATGGCACCTACGCCAGCGTTTATTGTAGCTGCCCAACTAAATGGTTGTACCGGCGGACTTCCAAGCTCAAATGCCTTAGCTACTATCTTCTGATAAGCATTAGCTCCGAACATGCTATTAAAGGCTGCAACAGCATTCACTGGGTTGGATCCCCAAACGGAGAGAATAACTATGTTGCTCAGGCATCCGAGTATTGCTATTGTTCCGAGAATGTTTATTATCCATCCATAGATTCTCATTCCGAGAAATGCTATCGCCCCAAAAACGATGACGAAGATCAGCGAAAGTATTATGTGCCCCGACATCGTGTTCATCCAGGCCGCTGTGGAGAGGAGACCCTCGTCGTTGAGGGCTATTCCTGCTGCTGTTACAGCCCCCGTGAAGAAGTC
Organism: uncultured Nitrososphaerota archaeon; assembly: GCA_964525965.1. Lineage (GTDB taxonomy): Archaea > Korarchaeota > Korarchaeia > Korarchaeales > Korarchaeaceae > Methanodesulfokora. Next base: position 8,859 of record CAZGKA010000071.1, on the reverse strand, counting down.
TATCGAGTACCAAGCTATTATACCGTAACTGAGCACCTCAGTGAACCAGAACCCCCACGATGCGATGAAGCCCAGGGCGGGGCTCAGACCTCTGGTTATGAAGATGTAGTCCCCACCCGTCCTAGGCATCATAGTTCCCATGATGGTGTAAACTAGGGCCGTTGGAATAGCAGCGATAAGACCGACTATGAGGAAGGACCACGGGACGAAGGCTGCCGGATACTGATAGGCGGCGGTGACGGAGAGCTTATGTATTCCACCACCCACAGTATGTGTGAAGCATATCATGAAAGCGGTGAATGGACCCACAGTTCTGACGAGACCTGAAGCGCGCCTTACAAACATAGTAGGCGCTTCAGAACCCATATCCCATCACCTTTACCTTAGTTCGACTAAAAACTCTTTCTTAGTCGTTCCTATGCTAGGACGGAGATTTTATTTAAATTTTTACCTAATGATTCTCTCTTCGTAGAAAGATCTTGTGAATTAACTGGATTAGATAATAAGGTGAGCCGAAAATGAGTAAGAAAGATAAGGAAATTGTCGATAATTTGGTCTTCATCATAGAGGCCTTGGATGGATATAGGGTCGGCAGGAACGTGGATCCAAAGATATTGGAGAAAAAAATGGACGACGTCGAGCCTGTCGCTAGGAAGGTTCTTGACAGAAAGAGGAGGAAGGTTCTGCTCTCGGCAGCTGACTATATGATAAACCTGCCCGCGAAGAGCAAGAGTGCTAGGATGTGGTCAGGCGTGTTCCTCATCTCTAGGCTTCTGATAAGGATAACGTTCGTCGTGTTTCTCGTATCCATCCTCATGTACTTCATCTCTCCGCCGTCTGTCGGAAACACGTTGCTCTTCGTTGGAGTAGCCCTGTTCTACATAGTGGCAGTGATGAGGTGGTACTCGCTCAACAAGCTGCTTGATTTCTATGAACGCCAGTCTGGAAGAGCGGATGCCAAGAGGATGATCCTCAAAAAGGCGGTAAACGACCTAATATCGTTCCTCAGAGGATATCTGGAGGACCACGGAATTAAGAAGGAGAAGGTCAAGTTGCACCTGTATAACGTGGACTACGAGGGAATAGTAGTTCTTAAAAGGCCCGGATGGCTCAGGGATAACTACGTAGTGGTGCCTTCCTGATGCTGGAGATTGTGGTGGAGAAGAACGTCCTAGAGCTCGGAGAACCGATAAGAGGGATCTGCAGAGCTGATGGAGTAAAAGCCAAGCTTATAGTCCTCTTAGCGACGAATTTAGAGGATCTAGAGAGATCTGCCCACATATGGAAGGTCGTCAGCTCATACACAGAGAGCTTCGATCTCCCCCGCGGGGAGTTCGTCCTGAACTATCCCAGCGATCTCCCCCCCTCCGTGTACTCTCAACACCTTAAGGTGAGGTGGTCGCTCATCTTCGGGATACCGAGACTCGGGGGCAAGATCTTCTGGCCACGGAGGGAGCTCCGGCTCAAGGTCTTCCCAAGGGAGATTATTCTTGATGAGGGAGATTCGGAGATAAGGCTAGAGAGTCGGATCCTGCGACCAGGTGACGTGATAAAGGGCTCGTTCGTCGTACCTGGGGGAGCGGCGGAGCTCTCCCTCATCGGGCTAAAGGTGGAGGAGTGGTTGAGAGATAAGGGAAGAATCTTCAGAAACGAATATACGGCTGCTGAGGCGGAGATCTATGACGCCAATGGGGAGAGAGGAAGGTTCAGGTTTGTGGTGGAGAAGGACGCCACCGACGTCAGAGATGTCGCTTACTTCTACCCGTACACCTTCAGGGGCAGGGTCGGAGGTGTGGAGGTGGGCATAGAGGCCAGAGTGGAGATCGAAAACGAGAAGGGGATCTTCAGAAAACCCGTTGCTCTCCTACCTAAGCCGCCAAAGCTCGTCAGGAGAAAAGAAGGAAGTAAAAGAAGTGGACCTCTCCTGCCAATCTAGGAGCTGTAGAGATGACACGCGACCAGATGCCCGGAACTGACCTCCACAAGCTCAGGTTCCCTCTTGGCGCAGATGTCCTCGGCGTAGGGGCATCTGGTATGGAAACGACAGCCTGATGGCACGTTTATTGGACTGGGTATCTCTCCTCTCAGCTTCAGCCTCTTTCTCCGCCTCTCCGGAGTAGGCACGGGTATAGCGCTCATGAGCGCCCTCGTATATGGGTGGAGAGGTTCTGAGAATATAGCCTTGACGGGACCCTTCTCCACGATCTTTCCGAGGTACATTATGGCTATCCTGTCGGAGATGTACTTCGCCACAGCCAGATCATGAGTTATGAAGAGGTAGGCCAGGTTCAGCTCCCTCCTGAACTTCAACATGAGCTCCAGTATCGACGCCCTGAGGGATACATCTATCATTGAGACCGGTTCGTCTGCCACGACGAACTCCGGCTTTGTTATCATGGCCCTGGCTATGGCCACCCTCTGTCTCTGACCTCCACTGAGGTTCCTAGGATACAGGTCATAGAACTTGTCCGGGGGACTTAACCCCACCTTGTCCAGAATGTCGAGAACCATCTCCCTTGCTTCCTCACCGCTGGCTATCCCGTGAACCTCGAGAGGGTCCTTTATTATGTCTCCAACCTTCATTCTCGGGTTGAGAGATGCATAGGGGTCCTGATATATGACCTGCATGTGTCTCCTGATCTTTCTGAGCTCCTCCCCCTCCAGACGGGTTATGTCTCTCCCCTTAAACACGATCTTTCCGCTGGTCGGTTTATAGAGCCTGAGCACCAGTTTGCCCGTGGTGGTCTTACCGCTGCCGGACTCGCCCACCAGTGAGAGTATCTCTCCCTTCTTCACGTAGAAGGAAATTCCATCCACGGCCTTGACGAATTTCGCCTCCCTAGATATAAGCCTTTCTAGGAATGACTTCGCCACCGGGAAGTACTTCCTCAAGTTTTTGACCTGCAGTATCGTCGTGTCGATCATTTCCTATCACTCCCGAAGAGCCAACACTTAACATATCTGCCATCGATGAAGTGAGTAGGGGGCTCCTTCTCCCTGCACACATCCTCGGCATACGGGCATCTTGGATGAAACCTGCATCCCTTGGGCGGGTTGGAGAGGTCAGGGGGGTTTCCCGGGATCGATATTAGCTTCTGACTGTCAAGCTCGACATTGGGTATGGCCTTGAGGAGGGCCTCGGTGTACGGGTGAAGGGGATCTCTCGCTATGTCCACGCTCCTAGAGAACTCCATTATCCACCCTCCATACATCACGGCCATCTTCTCAGTGGCCTCCAGCTCCAAGGCCAGATCATGGCTAACCATGACTATGGCCACCTTGAACTGGTTCCGGAGGTTCTTGAACAGGTCTATTATCTGATCCTGGACTATCACGTCCAGAGCCGTCGTGGGCTCGTCCGCTATGACCAGCTTGGGGTTGAGAGCCAGGGCTAGGGCTATCATGACTCTCTGCCTCATCCCCCCGCTCATCTGATGAGGGTAATCGTGAAACCTATCGGGGGATATTCCCACGGCCTGAAGGAGTTTTATCGCTCTTTCTTCAGCTTCTTTCTTGCTTATCTTCTCATGTGCGAGTATTGTCTCGATCAGATGGTCTCCTATCCTCATTAGCGGATCTAGGGATGTCATTGGATCCTGAAACACCATGGAGATCTCCCTTCCTCTTATGAACCTCATCTCCTTCTCGCTCAGAGGAACCAGATCCCTTCCATTGAGCAGGATTCTCCCACTTACTATCTTGCCAGGAGGTGGAACCAGCTTCATTATCGCTAGGCCCAAGGTGCTCTTTCCGCTGCCGGACTCCCCAACAAGTCCGACCATCTCACCCTCCCCGACCTGGAAGTCCACCCTGTCCACGGCCAGGACGGGAGGGGAGAACTTCTGCATGTAGTGGACGGAAAGGTTCTCCACCTTCAGCAGCATGTCACTCACCCTGTCTGGAGACTATGGTGTTGAGCCCCTCTCCGAGGAAGCCGAAGCCCAGAGCCAGCAGTATTATCATTATTCCCGGAAACGTCACGGGCCACCATATGCCTGACAGGAAGTACCTCTGTCCGTTCTTGAGGTCGAATCCCCAGTCAGGGGTTGGAGCTGTGACGCTCAGACCCAAGAAGCTTAGACCTGCCTCCGTGAGTATTGCGTCGGCCACGTTCAGGGAGAAGACCACGGCTATCAGGTAGATCACGTTGGGGAATATGTACCTGACTATTATCCTCCTGCTTTTAGCTCCTATCGCCCTAGCCGCCTCGACGAAGAGCCTCTCCCTGAGCGACAGGACCTCACCCCTTATCATCCTGAAGTAGGTCGGTATGTAGACGACCGCCAGTGAGAGGGCTGTGTTGTATATCCCAGGACCGAGCATCGCCGCTATCACGATGGCGAGTATGAGACCGGGGAAGGCATATATGCTGTCCATTATCAGGGAGAGAACCCTGTCGAGAATCCCCCCTGTATAGCCCGAGATCAGGCCCAGAGGTATCCCGATTGCCATGGAGAGACCAGTAGACATAATTATTACCATCAGTATGGTCCGGGATCCGTAGACTATCCTGCTGAACACATCCCTCCCTATGGAGTCCGTTCCCATTAGGTACTTGGCACACGGCTGATGTATGGCCGGACCGACGGACTGTATCGGATCGTAAGGAGCTATGTAGTTGGCGAACATCGCCATGATCAGGACGCCCACCACTATTATCGATCCAAATATCACTAGGTAACCGTCCAGACCCGCCCTCGAGAGAGCCCTCCTGACCCCGGAGAATATCGCAGAGAAGCTCCTCACCACAGCTCACCTCCTAGTATCTCACCCTCGGATCGACGTATGCGTAGATCAGGTCCACGACCAAGCTTATCAAGGCTACAAAGACGGCGTAGAAGACTATCGTTCCTTGGACCGTCGTGAAGTCCCTGTACTCTATCCTCTCCATGAGGAAGGTTCCTATCCCGGGCCAAGAGAAAGTTGTCTCCGTGAGAACAGCCCCAGCCAGCAGAAGAGCGAACTGAAGACCCATCATCGTTAGTATGGGTATCAGAGCGTTCTTGAGACCATGCCTGAAGAGGATCGATCTCTCCGGCAGACCCCTCGACTTGCAGGCCCTTATGAAATCCTGCCCAAGGACCTCTATGAGGCTCGATCTCACCAGCCTTGTGTATATGCCGCTCAGCACGATCCCCAAGGTCAGCGAGGGAAGTATCAGGTGTCGTATAGAGCTGGACAGAGCTGGAAGATTCCAGGTCAGTATGCTGTCCAAAACATACAGCCCAGTTATATGTTTTGGAGTGAGGAGGGGGTTTATCCTTCCTCCAACGGGCAAGGCATGAAGCCAGACCCCAAAGATCAGTTGAAGCATCATGCCAAACCAGGGTATGAAGAGGGAGTAGACCACTATGCTGTAGACCCTCATAGCGAAGTCCGTCTTGCCGCCCTTCCTTATTCCTGCCACCATGCCTGTGGCCAGCCCCAAGAGGACACTGAATATGAAGCCCCATATGGTCAGTTCCAACGTGGCCGGGAAGTGGTCCATGATTTCATTGATCACTGGTCTTCTGCCCCATATCATCGATCTTCCCAGGTCTCCGTGTAGAAGCTGATTCAGGTAGTCTATGTATTGTTCCCACAGAGGCTTGTCAAGTCCGAGCTCATGCTCCAGCTGTTCTATGTACTTCTGGGATGCTTTCATCCCCACCATAGCTATGACGGGATTTCCAGGAAGGACCCTCATGACGAAGAAAACGAGGGTAAGCAGGATGAATATCATGGGGATCGTCAGGAGTACTCTTGTGATTATGTACGTCTTAAGAGAGGCCATCCGAGGTCACCCTCACCTTAGGATAGAAAAAATGAGGGAGGAGATCAGGGATCAAAGGACTCAGCCGCTCACCTGCTTGTATATCAGGTAGTACCTCAACAGCATCATGGGATCCAGGACTATGCCGCCAACGCTCTTCTTGGACACAGCGTATAGCTTGCCCTGGAAGATGGGAACTATCCAAGCCTGATCAGCCAGGATGTCCTGGACTTCCTCGTAAAGCTGGGCTCTCTTAGTCTGGGAGGTCTCGACCTGGGCCTGATCGAGGAGCTTATCCACTGTGCTGTTGCTGAACGGGTTGCCGAGCCATCTGTTGGCTCCTGTATGGAGGAACGGATACAGATAGTCGTCAGGATCGAGGTAGTCCGGATACCAACCATACAGAGTCACGGGCAGCTGTCCCTTCCTGGTGAGCTCGAGGTAAGTGCTCCACTCAGCGCTCTTTATAGTCACCTCAACCATTCCGGTCTTCTCCCAAGCCTCCTTTATCAGAGACGCAACGTCAGCCTCGGTGCTTCCGTAATGGGACGGGGTGTACCAGAGGGTTATCTTGAGCTTATGGCTCTCGCTGTATCCAGCCTTCTTGAGGAGCTCCTTGGCGAGCTCCAAGTTCGGGCCAGCCCCGTACTTGTCCTTGAAGGAGTCCTTGTGGCTCCACATGCCCATGGGAACCAGACTGTAGAGGGGCTCCACAGTTCCGAGGAACACCTTCTGGACTATGGACTGTCTGTCGAGAGCGGCAGCAAGGGCCTGCCTGACCAGCTTGTTGTTCAGCGGAGGTATCTTCGTGTTGAAGACTATGTACCTTATGTAGGAGCCCGCTCCTTCCCACACCTTGTAGTCGGGGTTCTTCTTTAGACTTATTATGTCGGACGGGTTGAGCGTCCTCCAAGCTATATCTATCTCACCGCTCTGGAGGGCCAGCCTCAGGGCGGTCGCGTCCTTGTAGAACTTTATAACCACCGTCTTGGTCTTGGGAGGCGTGCCGTAGTAGTACGGGTTGGCCTGGAGGATGAGTTCCTGGTCCCTGACGAACTTCACGATCTTGTAGGGACCAACTCCTCCAGCCGTGTTGTCAGGGGAGATCTTGTCGGGAGGATACTTATCAGGAGGTATTGGGGCGTAGGTCGGGACGGCCAACACGGCAGGATAGAAGGAAACAGGCTTGTTCAGGTCTATCTCCAACGTGTAAGTGTCCAGAACCTTGACATCCTTCACGAAGTCCAAGACGAACCACGAGGGATCTCCCTGAATCTTGGCCACCCTCTCTATGGACCACTTGAGATCTTTCGCCGTGCAAGGCGTGCCATCGTCGAACTTGAGGTCCTTCCTTAGGTGGAGTATGTACACCTTACCGTCATCCTTCACCTCATAGCTGGTTATGAGCTTCTTCTCCAGCTTTGTGGTTCCAGGAACGTAACCGAACGGAGCCTCCATCGTGTTGTAGAACACCTCCCATGTGAAGAAGTCGTAAGCGCTGGCTGGATCGAGATCGGACACCTTATCCGTCGTTCCTATGGTTATAACGTCGGCGTACTTCTTCTGGGCCTGCTTTTGTGTAGCGTTCGTGGTGGTTGTGGTGGGCTTAGTCGTCGTTGGAGTTGTCGGCTTGGAGGGAGCTGGTTTATAGGAGAGCGCTGCGGCAGCTGCTATGATCACTATTATGATGATCACTACAGCTGCTAGAACACCTTTCGACGCGCCTGGTCTTCTCATTCACATCCCCTCGAAAGGATTTCCTGTGTTGATGAATGAGATAAAAGTATTAACCTTTTATCACTAATATTTAGATGTAAGAGATCTAAGTTCTCGTTGAAATAACAAGTTGAATCTTCGCTCGAAGATAGGGTTAAAATATCTAGAGGAGTTCTTTGAAGAGAAGCCCGCCTTTTTTAGGCAGTTCTCGTACGCATGTCCGAAAAAAGTGAAAAATACAGTTGCTGATGTTGTAGAGGAAGCTTCACTCGTACCTTAGAGCCTCGGCTGGTTCCAGCTGAGCGGCCCGCATCGCTGGGGGAACAGCGCCCACAGTGGTTATCAGCAGGGTTACCAGAAATATGGCCAGAGCGATCCAAGGCGGAAGAGTCGGTGTTATCAGAGGCTTTACCTCGCCATGGGGCGTGGACATTCCGAGCATCGGGGAGAGCACATACGAGAGGGCCAGCGCCCCAAGATATCCCGTGATCATCCCCGAGACTGTCCCCATTATTCCTATTATAAGCGACTCCATCAGGAACATCAGGGAGATGTCTCTTCTAGAGGCCCCTATTGTTCTCATCACTCCAATTATCTTGACCCTCTCCGTTACTGCCGTATACATGGCGTTCATCATCCCTATAGAAGCCACCACTATCGTCATGGCGGCTATACCGCCCAGTATCACCAGGGATATATCGATTATCTTGCTTATCCCCTTCTGTACGTCTTTCATAGCCACTGGAACGACCCTGTTCACCCCGAAATCGCTCCTTATCTCGTCAAGCACGTTATCAACGTCCTTAACGCTGCTCGTTATGACCACTATTATTGGGTAGTTGGACGTGTGCAGCACCTCCCTGCTGAGCTTCAGCGCGAAGCCTATCGGGACTATTATTGAGTGATCAACGTCGGTGAATATGGCTGTGCCGTAGGGTTTGGCCACGGAGGATATCCTCAGGCTCTCCTTCACTCCCGCCTGCTCCACTTTGGCGGTGACTCCAACAAGGTCTGATGGTTCGTCCGTGAACTTCTTGGCTATATCGTAACCCATTACACAGCTACGCTCCGAATAGCCCGTGGGTATTACCCCCTCCTCCAAGGAAAGGTCCGGAAGCACGTCGTGCACATAGTTCATGTCTATGCCCATGAGGGTCACGGTCTCCTCAGTGCCATAGAGTTTCAGCTTCACAGGTATCGAGACCATGGGGAAAGCTCTCTCAACTCCGGGTATTCCCTCCAACTTGTAGAGGTCCTGGGGAGTCAGGAGTTCCGACCTGGACATCACGAATATCGTTCTCATGCTGGCTCCCTTGAAGAAATGGCTCAGATATACTCCGTACCCCTCAGCGTAGGACACGACTGCCGTCAAGGTCAGCACTCCGACCATT
>CAZGKA010000070.1:0-8223 GCA_964525965.1 uncultured Nitrososphaerota archaeon | reverse complement strand
GGATTTGGGAAGGATTGTTTTTGTGTTCAGCTCTTCACGCTTCACGGTTTCAAATGCTCTGTTGGAACTTAAACCTCAGCTTCCAGTCAACGAGCACTGACCCCAAGTTCGCCTCCACTCCCTCAAACCTGTCGTCAGTCGATGCGAATCCCGAGACCGTTGTGGAGAATCCTACATCCCCTGAGCATTTTCTTGACCATCGGATCAGATAGCTCGTCCACTGAGAAGACCAGCAGGTCCAGTGGAAGACCTCTGGGCTTGAGCTTCCTGAGCTCCTCGATCGTTGATAGCTTATCCCTCACGCTTTTCAGGATGACCGCCACGTCGTAGTCGCTGTGAGGAAGCTCCTCTCCCCGGGACCTCGAGCCGAAGAGGACCACCACGGATCTTGGATATGTCTCCACTATCCTCTCCACATAGCTCGCGAGGAGATCATCCCTTCTTTTGAGCTTCTCAGAGCTCGATCTCAAGAGCCTTCCTCTTAACCCACCCGATGATCTCCTCGGCATACCTGATGCACCTCTCAGCAATACCTCTGCTGTAGCTCACGGGCTTTCTCCCGGGATATCTCGACATGGTGTAATGAGGTGTCAGGGCGTCCGCGCAGGTGTAGAGGTCCTCAGGAGGCTCTATATCCAGGTCCTTCAGGGAATCCAGGAGTTCGACCAGGTCGTGGGTGTAGGGATGGAGCCCCGTCAGGGCGAGGTGAATGCTCTTGAGATACAGTTCAGCCGCTTGCTGTGCCTCGAAGCACACCATCCAGTAGACTCCTTCCTGTAGATGTCTTCTGGCGTCGGAGATCAGGAAGTCTGCCCTTTCTGTCCATTCCCTGGGAAGCCTCAACTCAGCGCCTCCGTGAGAACTAGGCCTTCCGATGTTTTAAGTTTTGATCTTCCACCAAGAGACTCGAGGCCTGTCACCTCGTCCTCGACAGCTCCTCGATCACTTCGCTCAACAAGTCTATCAGCTCCCTCAGATCCTCCAGAGAGGTGTTGCCCATAGTTCCTATCCTGATGAGATGTTTAGCGCTGTCCTTCATACCTGAAGCTATCCTGAAGCCCCTCTCAAGCAGGAGGGAGACCACCTCCTTGGCGTTCATATCGCCGGTCCTGAAGACCGTCACGGTGTTCGACCTCACGGGCTCGTCGGGTAGGGGAGGGAGTCCGAGTCTGGGGAGTTCCCTGTAGAGCAGAGAGGCCTTCCTCCTGTGCAGTTCTACGTAAGCGTCAATTCCCATGTTTATTATGAGTTCTAGGGCTCTTCTCAGGGCGTACAGGTTGTTAACGGCTGGGGTGAAGGGGGTCTCCTTCCTCCCAGCGTAGAAGTCCACGTACCTCCTGAGGTCGAGGATCGGGGGAAGCTCACCTCTGAGCCCATTTACAGCCTCGTCAGACAGAGCAACGAAGGAAACTCCTGGAGGGGATGCTAGGGCCTTGTGAGAGCAGGAAGCAACGGCATCTAAGTGCCATCTGGACATGTGAAGCTCCTCTCCACCCAACCCCGAGACAGCGTCCACGAGGACCAGCATTCCTCTGTCCTTAGCAGCCTCGGCAACCCTTGCTAATTGTCTATAGGCCACACCAGTGCTGGTCTCGTTATGTACTAAGAGGAGGTGTGTGTACTCGCCTTCTTCGATCCTTTCCTTCACTAATTCGGGATCCACCACTTTGCCGAGGGGAGCCTCCAGGACCTCCACTTTTGCCCCTCTCATTTCAGCCGAAGCAACTGCTCTGCGGCCGAACTCGCCGTGGACCAAGGCCAAGATTTCATCTCCGGGGGACACCAAGCTCCATATCATTGCATCTACTGCCGTAGTCCCGGATCCCGCCAGAACGGCTATATTCCCGCTATCGAGTCCGAAGATCCTTGTTAGCCCCTCCACCACGTCTGATAGTATCTCTCTGAACTCCTGAGACCTGTGAGATACCACAGGCCTGGAGATCTCTTTCAAGACCTCTGGACTTACCTCAACGGGACCTGGCGTGAACAACTTCATTCCTTATCCTCTCCGCTAGCATCAGGGCCACTCTCCTCTGAGCTTCCCTCGTCTGACTGCCTATGTGTGGGGTTATCAGCGCTCTCGGATGTCTGATAAGCGCCCATTCCTCTTCGGTCTCGGGAGGTTCGTGCTCCAAGACATCAGCAGCATAAAAGGAGAGAGTTCCCTCGTCGAGGGCCCTGAGCACAGCTCCGGTGTCGACCACAGCTCCTCTGGAGGTGTTCACCAGGAGGGCTCCTCTCTTGAACAAGGCAAGGGTGTCCTCGTTTATCATGTGCCTAGTCGAGTCCGTGAGGGGGACGTGCAGAGAGACCACGTCAGCCAGCTTCAGGGCTGTCTCCAGATCTTCAACGAGCTCAACTCCTGCGACGTTCACCCTGACAACGTCGTAAGCTATGATCCTCATTCCGAGAACTTTCGCTATCTCAGCGACCCTCCTTCCTATTCTTCCAAGCCCGATGAGAGTTAAAGTCTTGTCACTGAGCTCCATCCCCAATCCTTTGTTCCATCTACCGTTTCTCAGCTCTAGATTCAGCTCGTTCACCCTCCTGGCGGCCGTTATCATCATTCCAATGGTCAACTCCGCAACGCTCTCGATCGGCGCCTCGGGCGTGTTCACGACCCTGACCCCCATCCTCTCGGCTGCCTCCAGGTCTATGTTGTCGAGACCGACTCCTGCCCGGGCAACGATCCTCAGGTTTCCGGACCTCAGGACCTCCTCGTCCACTCTGGTTCTGCTCCTCACGACCAGAACCTCATAGCTTCCGATAGACGAGATCAACTCCTCGCGCGAGATCCCCGGGAGATAGTTGACAGAAAAACCGTCCTCCCGGAGAAGATCGAGGAGGACACCGTCTACCTTGTCGGCAACCAAAACCCTCACGCTCATCTGAACCACCTCAAAAGCTCCTCACCGCAGATAACGAGAGGAGTTCCGATCTTCATCCCAAACTTCTCGGCGAGGACGGAGCACTTGATCCTGAACATCAGGAGAACCTTTGACGGGTCGACGGGTCTGCTCTCCAGGAAGGCCTCCATGTTGGCTATTCCCTTGGAGATCACGAGGTCGCTCTCCCTCATGACCTCGAGAACGTCCTCTCGAACCATGTCCGTGGCAAAAGCAGGAAAGTCACTCCCAGTCCCGATGACCTCGGCATTGATCCCCATCACATCTAGGAGTGATCGAAGCTCGCTCTCCGTGATGTCCAGCTCGTACGGTAGACTTCTGGCTATCAGGACCAGCCTCTCCGCGGATAACCTTCTGGCGCAGAGCAGATCTATCACCGCCTCGCCAGCGTTGTCCATAACCAGAGCCACTCTCTTGGCTCTCAGCCCAAGGAGGCTCAGGATCCTCGTCTTCTCCAAGCCTTCCAACAGGGAGGCCACGTACCCGGATGGATCGAACCTGTAGTCAGAGGAGTTCACATCAACGGAGTTGGCCGAGGCCATCAGCTTGGGAATATCTTCAGCATCAACCTTCTCGATGATGTCGGAGGCTTTGAGAGCTAGATAGTTGAGTAAGGACCTCTCTCCAGCGAACAGATCTTTTCCTCCTGATATATAGGCGAAGGATCTCACAAAAAGCTCTGTCCTTGTTAGAGAAGTGAGGAGTAGCTCTTTGAGGATCTTCCGATGGGATTCATCACCAGTTAAGCGGACGATTTCCTTCCTAGAGGAGAAGTAGCAGGAGACACACTGATCACCTATAAGCCTAGCTGTGATTGGAGGTTCAAGTCATCACCCGTCGGAGGAGCCGAGATCTCTCGTTATAAACGTTCGGGACCTGATTTGGTACATTGTTCAAGGTCGAATTGGTTATGAAATCGAACCCTTTTAGGGAGAAAGATAAACTTTTAAGTTAGAGGTTCCCAATAGAAGGGGTGAGATCTTGGGAGAGATGACTAAGCAGTTCCTCCAGTCGGCCTTCGCAGGTGAGAGCCAGGCCCACATGAAATACCTGATATTTGCTGAGAAGGCCGAGGAGGAGGGTCTTAAGAACGTCGCCCGCCTTTTCAGGGCCATAGCATATGCGGAGTTCGTGCACGCAAGAAACCACCTTAAGGAGCTTGGAAAGATAGGAAAAACCGAGGAGAACTTGGCTGCCGCTAGGGACGGTGAGAACTTCGAGGTTGAGGAGATGTACCCGGCCTATCTGGAGGTGGCGAAGCTTCAAGATGAGAAGGGTGCCCAGAGGTCCATGAAGTTCGCTCTGGAGGCGGAGAAGATACACGGAAGGATGTACGAGGAGGCCAGATCCACCGTGGCCAAGGGGTCCGACATATCCGTGGGGAAGATCTACGTCTGTCCGGTGTGTGGCTACACGGTGGAGGGTGGGGCTCCAGACAGATGCCCGATCTGTGGAGCTCCAAAGGAGAAGTTCAAGGAGTTCTGAGGGAGTTTAAATGAGGTTCGGCGATCTCGTTAAGATGGACGAGGAGGGCGCCGCTAAACATAAGCCGCACATAGAGGTTCCCTCGCGGGCGAAGGCAGGAGAGGAGGTCAAGCTAAGAATACATGTCGGAAGGGAGGTTGCTCATCCCAACACGGTGGAACACCACATAAAGTGGATTCAGGTGTTCCTCCAGGAAGACGAGAGGCCCTATCCGGTGCACCTGGCCACCATCGACCTGGGACCCTCGTACGGAGAGCCCAAGGTCGAGCTGTCCCTCAAGCTCAAGAGATCGTGCACCATATGGGTGTTGAGCTACTGCAACCTGCACGGGCTGTGGGAGAACCACGCCAAGGTGGAGGTCGAGTGATCATCCTCCAGCCTTTTTTGATTGTTTAACGTTAAACTTATCTAGATAGGTTTAACAATCCTCGGGGTGGGCTTTGGAGAGATATGTGGTGAAGGTCCACAGAAAGGGATTGGTCGTCATACCGGCAGAGATCAGGAGAAGGTTTGGGATCTCGGAGGGTTCCCGCCTGGAGCTTCTGGTTGACGGCGAGAGCATAAGGATCGTCGTTCCGAGATCCCTGAAGGATGCCTTTGGCTGTGACGGCGAGAGGGCCTTGGAGGTGGCCAGACTGATAAGCGAGGAGAGGAGGAAGGAAGTTGAGGAGGTACGTCCTTGACGCCGGTGTCCTCTCCCTGTACTTCGCCGGCCACGAGGGATCGAGGAGGTACATCGAGGAGGCCTTCTCAACTAAGTCCGTGGTGATGATGTGTGAGATCAACCTGGCCGAGTTCCTGTACAACTACGCCAAGGTGTTCGGCTGGGAAGCCGCCCTCGTCAAGAACACCCTCATCAGGGGAAGCCCGATTAGGATCGTTGGCATTGATGAGAGCATGACCCTTGAGGCGGCCAAGCTCAAGGTGAAGCATTACAACACCCTATCCTTAGCTGACTGCTACCTCATATCCCTCGCAAGGCGGGAGAAGGGCGTCGTGATCACCACGGACTCCCGAGTTAAGGAGGTGGGAGAGGTGCCGACCGAGGTCATCAGGTACTGAGCTGTCGCCGACGGCGTTCACCTTGGTATTGTAGGTCCTAACTCGGTGCCCTGAGCATCCCCAAGAAGGAGGCGATCCTCGGATCACCGTCTCCTGAGAACAGGTACACAGGGGCCTTGTGTCCTCCGTCCACCCAGATGACCTCAACGTTCTGAACGCCCAGGCCCTCTAGCTTGGCCTTGAGGAACTCCGCGTTGGACTCGTTGGTCATCGGATGGAGGTCGTACCGATCGCTCTTCCCCTCAACTATCAGCACTCGTATGTCGGGACTCGGCCTCTTTCCGTAATCGAAGAACTGAAGGATCCTCGTTCTGCAGGTGCTCATGGTCTTACCTGCGGCCACGGACCTGGAGTTATCCGGGTTGTATACCCCTGACAGGAGGATGTAGTTCTTAATGCTGCTCAGCTCGCATGCAGTTTGGTTGCTGGTCAGGAGCAGAGCTGCCGCTGTCGATCCGGCCGAGAACCCCACGTAGACGAACTGCGCCTGAGGTCTCCTCGAGCTGACCTCTTTCACCGCCCTCGTGATCCCCTTGCATATGTCCTCGAGGACGTTGTCGAAGGACGTCGTGGTGCAGGTCCTGTACTCTATAGACACCACATTATATCCGTGGGAGAGGAAGTAGTTTATCAGAGTTCTGGCGTTTCCCCCTCTGGCGCTCCCGATGACGAACCCTCCGCCGTGGACAATGATTGCTGTCCTGTCGCTCCCCTGATAGTAGAGATCGAAGAAGTTCCTCTCATCGGGTCCGTAGTAGATCGTGGTCCTCTCGACGGATTTGGAGTGATCTGTGCTTGGAAGGACCTCCCTGAACCACTCCTTATGCTGGAGCTTCGATGTGAACATCTCGTTCCCGAGCACAGGGTAGTGATCGGAGTATATCTTGAACACAGAGAGTTTGTACCCCCACATGTCCTCGTTGAGCTCCACCACATCGGTCACGGGGGGAGGATCCATGTTTTTCTCACCAAAAAGGTTTGGATCCCTGTTGAGCACGTAGTAGTAGTCGAAGAAAGTGTATCCTTTGCTCCTGAGCTCCTTCACGGCGTCGTCGACCACTCTAGCTATGGAGGCATGTTGACAGCTGTGCCTGAACCCGTTCGTCGGCTCGAACGTGAAGACCACGTCGGGCCTGTACTTGAGGATGAGCTCCTCCACGAGGTCCTTGACCCCTGAGTCCTCAAGCTCCTCGACCACATCATCGATCTGATCCCAGCTGTGGCATCTAACGTTGACCTTCTTTCCCCTCTCGTAGAGCTCTTTCTGGATCCATATGTATTCGGCGTTGCCCAGAAACTGGGCGGACTTTTTGTTGTCCTCCATGTAGTCCGGGTTGTAGTACAGAGAGACTATGACCAGGTGTCCGTGGAGGTCCCTGGTGAAGTACCCGAACGTCCCTGCGGTGTACAGCTCGTCGTCCGGATGGGCCCCTATCCACATCACGGTGTGAGATCTCCTGAGCTTTTCCAGAAGCTCTGACCCCTTTGGAGGTGTTGAGGCTTTCTCCCAGTTGAAGATTAGTGCAAACACGCACAGAGTCATGAGCAGGATTGCTAGAACAATTAATTGCTCCTTTCTCACACTAGAAATTCGGAGCTTCTCCTAAAAAGGCTTATGAACGACGCGTACATCTTCCTTTCATTAGGTTCCCTCGCTCGCAGCTACCTCATAGGCCTTCATCACGTCGGAGTGAGTCACTATGCCAAGGAGCTTCGTTGGATCGGATCTATCGACGACGGGGATCCTTCCCACCTTGTTCTCCAGCATCCGATCGAGGACCACTTGGACCGACTCATCGGGATAGGCCACGACCACCTCCCTGTGCATTATGTCCCTCACCCTGACGCCCCGGCGGAGCTCCGCCGGAACCCTCACCAGATCCCCAAAGGTCACTATGCCGACCAGCTTGCCATTCCTGATCACGGGGAACCCGTGATGATGGGTCTTCGCTATGAGGAGCTCCAGCTCGGAGAGGGTTGTGTCCTCGCACACGCTAACAACGTTCGTGGTCATTATCTCCCCGACCTTGACCTGTTCGAGGACGAAGGATCTCCCCATCCTCAGCTTGACGCCCCTCCTCTCGAGCTTCAGGGTGTAGATGGAGGAGCCCTTGAGGAACATCTTGGCGATTATGAAGCTCGTCACGGAGGACACCATCAGGGGAGGGAGAAGGGAGTAGTCGTTCGACATCTCGGGGATCATTATCATGACGTTGAGGGGCGCCTGCGCAGCTCCAGCGAACAGAGCGGCCATCCCGGCCAGGGAGTACGTGAAGGGGCTTGTCACCATGTCCGGGGAGATCATCTGAAATATGAGCCCCATGGCTCCTCCCAGCATGGCACCTATGTAGAGGCTCGGGGCGAATATCCCTCCGCTTCCACCCGACCCGACCGTGCAGGCCGTGGCCACCATCTTGAGCAGACCGAGAACTATCAGTGTGTAGAGGCAGAGCTTCCCCGCCAGGACCATGTTTATGCCCTCGTATCCAACGCCCATTATACCGTACTCCGGGAAGAACATCCCGATCAGTCCGGTAACCGCTCCCCCCAAGGCCAGCTTGTAGCTGTCGTTCACTCTGAGACCTGTGAAGAGATCCTCCGCAGCATAGAACAGCTTCACCCACATGACGGCTATCAACCCCATGGCCACCCCGAGGACGAAGTACCAGATGAGCTCCGAGGGGTTGGTGAAGGTCAGCGTCGGAGGAGCTATGAAGGATGGTTTGGGCCCGTAGTAGGCCGAAACTATTGCAGCACCTATCACAGATGC
>CAZGKA010000069.1:0-10002 GCA_964525965.1 uncultured Nitrososphaerota archaeon | reverse complement strand
ATGCTTGAAAGCCCCTCTCCCCTTCCCGCGCCGATCCTAAGCGGCTCCTTTAGCACCACATTTCCACGTAGGACGAACGTCCTAATATTGATCTGATGAGAGATCCACAGAGGTACGCTGTAGGACATGGCTCTCACCTCCCAATTAGGCTGGAAAAATCGACGGCTGAGGAAGTGAGACCCTGCGGTGATACTTCCAGCTTTTTAACCGAGATTTTCTCCTTAACCAGCCTCACGAGCCCATAACCGACGGATCTTCCTCCTCCTATCTGTATGCCCTCGGTTAGTTTGTTTAGCAGGTACCTCGCTAGGAAGGAAACCTCTCCATCTTCTGTAGGATCTACGTTTATGAGGGTCATCTTAAAGCTCCAGAGCGTGCCTGGAGACACAACCTGGACCTTAAACAGCTTTCCGGAGCTCTGGGTTCCGGTGATTCTATCTATGGCCACTCTGGTTATAGTCTCGAGCGAGTACCTTCCGATGGGGATCGAGTCAAATATTCTCAGATGGCTTGCCAGGCCCGTATTTCCAAAGAGAAGACAGACAACACAGGGATCATTCTCCTCACGCTCTCTCTCCTCGTCGGAAAAGATGTCGCAGGCCCTCCATCTCTCCCATCCCTTGTCTCTCCCGAGCTCTTGTGAGGATCTCACAAAACGTTCGGCCTCCGATCTGAGGGCGCCCTTCCATGAGGATCCTGGAATCACTGGAATCCTTCTCTCCTTGTATTTCATCATGAGAACTGGCTGATCAACCTGTCCCAGCGCTTCGGAAGATCCAGAACCTATCCTCAACGGACTTTCGTTGATGACAGTCCCTTCTATCTTGTAGATAACCTTTATGCTGTCGAAATCAGCGTAGTTCTCGGACAAAGAACTTATCACCTCCATTACTACCTCTAAAAGCTTTTTATGAAGTCCTGAAAGCTTGAGAACTGACCAGGAGGAATCTGTCTGGTTTTCTCAGCTCCTTCGATGATCTCTGTCATCCACTTGATGAATCCCAGGAACTTTCTCGCGATCTCCTTCTTGTTGGTCACATCCATCTGTGTTATATTCAGCAGATACTGAGCTATTCTCTTAGCAACGTTCGGGTCTATGTAATTCCTGGATGCCTGTCTTATGGTGAAGGCAGCTGTGAGGAGCAGGGCATCCTCGTCATTCTCCTCCGACTCAAGAACTTCCAGCAAGTTATTTATCTGGGTTTTCTGAAGCTTGACCCTCTTATTCATGGTAACTATGCTGGTAGCCTCATCGAGAAGGCTTTTCAGATCTGGAACACCCGGACCACCGGCTGAGGACATAAAAGCCCACCCAGCGGGAAGAAAGTGAGTGTTCTCTTAAGTTTAGCTTGAAGTTTTTTCTTGAATCCACGATTTGATGAAAAACATGGGAATTCAGTGAGGTTAATGTTAAACTCTAGAAGGATTAGTAAAGGGGATAGTCACCAAATAGAGGAGGGATGTAGCGCTAAGTTCTATCCACTACACCTGGTCAAGGATTCTGGGTACGTGGAGGTTGATTCAGTGATAAGGCACTGACACCCCCATAAGTTTCCTGGTCTAACTCACTGAAGTCAGTGTCGACTGCCGGCTTCTTCGTTTACTCAGAATCAACTCCAGCGGTAAAAGGGTTGCCGTGGAGGATGTTCTCTACTAGGGGGTGATGTTGGGCTTACCTCTGAACCACCGACACCATTAAATTCGAGTTACCACTATAATAGTTGTGGCTCGAAAATTTGTGGACAGGGAGAGGGAGCTCTCCGCACTTCAAGAGAGCTGGGAGAAGGAGGGCTTCGACTTCGTGGTTATATACGGAAGGAGGAGGGTCGGAAAGACCGAACTGATAAAGGAGTTCTTGAGGGACAAGCCATCCATCTACCTCCTCTGCTCCCAGAGGAAGATACCCTATAACCTGAGGAGGTTCTCGGAGAAGGTCTCCCGGTTCCTGGGAATACCTGAGGTCACCTTCAGCAGCTTTCAGGACGCTTTCAGGGCCATAGCCAGAAAGGGGAAGGTGGCGGTGGTCATAGATGAGTTTGGTTACCTGGTCAGGGACGATCCCGGGATCCTGAGCGACTTTCAGGAGATAGTGGACGACATCATCAGGGAGAGCGAGGTCCTCCTGATACTCTGCGGCTCAAGCATATCCCTCATGGAGACCCGGGTCCTGGGCCACGGCTCGCCCCTCTACGGGAGGGCGTCCAAGTACCTCAAGGTCGGACCCTTCACCCTCAGACAGCTCACCTCATGGTTCCCCGATGCCTCGCCGGAGGACCTCCTGAGGATATACGGGGTGACCGGTGGCGTGGCCAAGTACCTCGAGTTCTTCTCCGGCAGGGACGTTGAGCGCGAGATAGTGAGGAACTTCTTCGACTCCTCTGCCTTCCTCTTCTCGGACGCCATGAAGCTTCTATCCGACGAGCTCAGAGATTACACGACCTACGCTCAGATCCTGGAGGCCATCAGCCTAGGATACAACAGGGTGAGCGAGATCGCCGACTACGCATTTCTGAAGCCCAAGGACGTGTTCTTCTACCTGAAGGTCCTCTCCTCGCTCGGCCTGGTCAGGAGGGTGGTCCCCCTCTTCTCCCCTAGGAGAAGCAGGAGGGGAATTTACGAGATAGCGGACAACTATTTCGACTTCTGGTTCGCTTTCATCTCCCCATTCCAGGCCGAGATAGAGGCAAATATCGTGGAGCCGGCTCTCGAGAACTTTCGAAGCAGGTTCAACTCCTATCTGGGGAGGGTGCTCGAGAGGGCGGCTCCGGGCCTTCTGGCAGACAGGCTTCCGTTCAGACCCTCCCTCATGGGGAGGTGGTGGAGGAAGGACCTGGAGATAGACCTCGTGGCCTGTGACCGGAGGGAGGCCGTGGCGTTCTTCGAGGTGAAGTGGTCCAGGCTCAGGAGGGAGGAGGCCCTCAGGACACTGAGGAAGCTCGAGAGGGTGAGCGAGCACGTTGAGCATCCGAAGGTGAGGAAGAGGTACTTCGGGCTGCTTGCCAGGGAAGTTCAGGGTAAGGAGGAGCTGTTGGATGGGGGCTATCTGGTCTTCGAGCTGAGGGAGCTGCTCTCGGATCGGGTCCGCAGGCACCAGTCGTGAGGTCATAAAAGGTGCCGGTGGTCGAGAGTTTGTATATGGGTGTAGCGCAGGGCGGGGAACAGGGAATGCAGGCCGACCAGCGAAGGATCGTGACAGGGATCCCCTTAAGAATGGGGTAGCTGAGATCACGATCTTCTAGGGTATGGGAATTACTTATCTACAGGCTTCTAGGGAGCAGAGATGAGAACGCTTACGAAGTCCCCCTCAGACATCTGTTGTGGACTCCGGGCTCGCAGCAAGTTTGGAAGGCTACGTTAATATGTACCCTAGCTCGCCGACGCCGGATCACACTTCAGACGCCGGTAAAAATTATAAAGACAATTGTTTAATTGCACGTGCCCACCGCGATAACGCTGAGCAGGAGGACCAAGGAGCTCCTGGCCAGGCTGAAGGGGGAGGAGACCTGGGATGAGTTTCTCCTCAAACTGGCCGAGATGTACAGGAGGGAGAGGACTAGGAGAGCTTTGGAGGAGCTGAGAAAAGTGAGGTCCGACGTTGAGTACGAGGAGGTGAGGCTGAGATTAAAGCTGAGGGAGTGACGCTGGACACAGACGTCCTGATGGGGGGTGGACAGGGGGAAGGAGGACCTGCCGGAGGCACCCCGTTTCATATCCATCATCACGCTGTACGAGTTCGTCAGGGGAAAGGTGGATCCTGTGAGGGCGAAGAGACTGGCGGAGGAGATATTCATAGTGCTGCCGATCGATAACGCGGTGGTGGAGACCGCCTCGGCGATCTGGAGAGATCTCAGGAGGAAAGGATCCCCAACGGAGAGGGATCTGATAATAGGGGCGACGGCGATCTCGTCCGAGCTCCCCCTCTGGACGAACAACAGAAAACACTTCGCCGGGCTGAAACCGTACGGCCTCAGGTTCTGGTCACCTGAAACCCGCTGAGACCCGAGATCCTCGTAAAAGGCTTCAGGAGAAGAGTTCACGTCCTACCAGAGGAGCTGTGAAGTCCCTCGCTCTCAGGGACGTCGACATGTGGGAGCGGTTAGCGACGATCACCCTCCCTAGGACGAGAATTGGGGGGTCGGTGGGAGCGGACGGTTTTTTCATCTGGAGGAGCGTGGATGGAAATGTTGCCCACATAGAGATATTAATCGCCGCTTCATCTTTCCTTAGTGGATGTCCCCGCGCAGACAAGCCTGTTGGAACACCCGTCCGGGTGGAGCGTTTTTGGAGGACCTGTTCGTGAGGGTGGGAAAGGGCTATCTGGACAGCCTCATAGACGACTGGAAGGATCTCGCGGAGGACGTGGAGTCGATGTCCGAGCCGATGCCCCTCCTCCTCCCCGAGGAGAGGGACTCCCTCATGGCCTTCATAGAGAGACATGGCCTATCCGTGGACGAGGAGAGCGAGCTCCTGGTGCTGGACCTCCTCCCGAGGGACGAGGAGAGCAGGCCCGTGATGTACTTCAGGATCTGGGAGGGAGGGGAGACCAAGCACAGCTTCGACGAGGACGCCTTCAGAAGTGCCCTCGGGAAGCTTGGATACTTCTTCTTTGAGAAGGTCGTGAACACGTTCACCAGGGAGCTCCTGCGAGCCTTCATCGAGGGATCGCGCGAGGCCGAGTTCAGGTTCGAGGCGTACGAGGAGTACCTCGATCCCGACGTCCTCTCTGCCCTTGAGGAGCTGGCGGCTAGGAGCACTGAGAAGGAACTGGAGGAGAACGGTTATCGAGCTGTGGTCGAGCCGATAAACGGATGTCTGGGTGTGAGGGCGAAATTAATCGGGTGAAAACCGAAAATCGTTTTTTTGTGCTTATTCAGGCGAGGGCCGCTCGGACACCTGAAATAGGATCCTTGAGAAGCGGAAAGCTCCGAATGGAGGACCTGTAGGGTGCTAACAAGCTGTTTGTCCTCGCTTGGGCGCGTCGTCCCAAACGGTGGGATACCATCATTGCTTAGTTCAATTCATCCCACATACCCGCCTCTATCTTTTTTATCATCCCACTCCAATCAGTGAAGTATGAGCATAGTGGAGCTGGACGACAAGGGCAGGATCACAATACCGAAGAGGATGAGGAGGACCCTGGGCAGCCAGAAAGTTCTCCTGATAGAGTTAGGAGACAGGATAGAGATCGTACCGGTTCCTGAAGATCCATTCAAGGTCCTCAAAGGATCTTTCAACGTTAAAAAGCCCTTCAGTGAGCTGAGAAGGGAGGCGGAGGATCTGGCCGAGAGGGAGGTCGGAACATGACCCTCTTGGAGAACGACGTGATCTTCGCCTACATGAACGAGGAGGATCCGAACCACCAGCTGGCAGCGAGGGTGTTCGACGGCCTGAGGAGCGGGAGGCTCTCAGTCGAGATTTCGGGCATAACTCTGCTGGAGATGGAGCTCATCTACAGGTCCAGGGGAAGGGAGTCCGAGCTCCTGAGAACGATGGCTGCCCTTCTCTCCCTGCCCAACGTGAAGTTCATCCCGCTAACCCCTGAGATCGTGATAACAAGCGTACGCCTGAGGGAGAAGTTTGGGCTTTCCTTCTTCGATTCCCACCATGCTGCCGCGGCTCTTTACTTGGACGGCAGAATAATCTCCTTTGATAGGTCTTACGATGAGATCCCTGGATTGGTCAGGGTGGATCCAGCGGAGATCTGACTCGGAACAGGTCTCATCGTTTGGGACCTCGCTGTGGTTGAGCGATCATAAAAATCCATCCTCCTGATGGTTGATGTAAAAGGAGGTAATTGAAGGCCGATCTAGAACAAGGACATTCCATCGGCAGTCTCGTGAAAAATCCTGAACAGTTAGCCTTTTTCCCAGCTCACGACGAAGTAGTACGTGCAGATCACCAGCAGGGGCAGGTGGAGGACTGCGTTCCACATGGCCGAAAACCGCTCGCTTGGCGGGATCCAGCCGCCCGATATGCCGGCGATGGAGAAGGCCCATATTATGGAGGAGAAAGCCATGCCCAGCAGGGAGGTCAGCCTCAGGGTCATGGGCCTCAGGGCTCCTGCTCTTCCGGCCACCGTCAGCGCCAGCGGCGTGAAGAAGCAGTAGGCCACGGGGCCGAACCCGGCCAGAGAGTCAGCTATCAGGGCTGGAACAGCTAGGAGGGGCTGCTTCCCAGCGGACTCCCACATCCAGGACCAGGGAGGGGCTTGCCGAGCGGTGGCCATCGGCGAGATGAAGGCGAACAGGGCGAGGGGGAGGAACCAGGCCGTTCCCCTCCCCTTGAACTCCACCGGCGAGAGGGCGTCCCTGATCCAGAGGAGACCTATAAAGACCACCAGAATCAGGTTGGAGATCATAGAGGCGAGCTTCCCGTCGATGAACGAGGTGGACTGTCCGAGCCCTATCAGGATGTAGGACGCACCAGCGTAGGCCAGGAAGTATCTGACGTATCTGGGGTTCCTCAGGCTCAGGAGGACCAGGACGTAGGTCGCTAGGTGCATGATCAGGGAGGGCCATATCACGGTCACGAATCCATATATCATGGAAGAGCTCATGATCCTGTGCACCAGGTTGTAATCGTACACGAAACCAGTGCCCTGCACGTAAAGGGGAGACATGAACGCTGAGAACCATAAGAGAATTGAGAGTAGCCGGGGCCTAGCCCTCATCCCGGACCACCATGGATCAGTCTTACAGGATTAAAATTTAGTTTCAACGAGCTCGTCTTACAGACCGTGACGCAGATCACGAGCCCGAGGGGGATCCTGGATCTGAGGTCCTCAAATCCTCGGATCTGCTGGACGGACAACTTCGGAGGTGGACGCGGAGGTTGGAATGAGCAATGCCGGGCTCGAGCCTTGCTCCTGCGGGACGCCTTTTTTACAAACTCTTAGAAGGTCTGCTCACCTCAAAAATTCGAAATCGGTCAGGAATGAAAACTGGCCATCCAGACTTATCAGAGATGAACCCTCTAAAACACCATCAGGGAGGTTCCCTCCTCTCCTCTCCTTCGCTCATTCTCACGATCAGGACGGTCTCAAGCCCCCGCAAGTCCACCGGTCTCCATGCCCATCCCGCTGAGATCATAACTCCTGTAACCTCTTCACTCCTCAGCGTTCGTGTCCAGATGCTTGAGGAGGTGCTCTTTGAGAGGTGCGATCACATCTCTCACGGACCTATCGCCAACTGCGTTAGATATTTTTTGGACATGAGTTGTTAAAACGGTTGTCCGGAGAAAACAGGCTGAAAGGTTCATTATCTCACGGATTTCGGATGATTTTACCTCCAACATCCATCTGCCCGACCTGGAGGTCAAGCGCATAAGCCAGATCGTGGCCGGTGAAGAGATTTATGTTACAGGTGATCGGTTCCTCATGCTCATACACATCGGCGTGGCAGCTCACAGCTCCAGCTCAAATCCCGAGATAGCCGGAAGGTTCGTGAACTCCCTCCCTGAGAACACCAGAATTCTGCTTGGAGGCTACTGGGGGATCATGAGAGATGTGGCCGATGCAGCCAGGAGGAGGGGACTTCAGACGGTGTTCTTCCTCCCGCTCAACCCGCCTGTTCAGGTGCCGGCGGATGAGATCTTTGTGCCCATAGATACTGGACTGGATCCCAAGGGAAGAAGCCTGATCCTCGTCAGAAGCTCCGATGTCTTGGCGGTGCTGGGGGGTGAGGTCGGAACGATGATAGAAGCTCTAGCAGCCTACTCCTACGGAAAACCAGTTGTGATCCTTAGGGGCACGGGAAGAAGCACTGATAAGCTCGAGGAGTCCTTCAAGAGCTGGTTTGACGCGAGAGAACTAGCTCCGGTGCTGTACGTGAACACTCCTGAGGATCTGGCTAGAGAGGCTGTGAGGCTCGCGTCTAGATCACCTTAAGAGCCTTTAAAAACGGACATTCCGTCAGCAGATGCCGAACGCGTTCATGGGACCAGACAGCGTGAAGATCATCCTTCCAATGCTCCTGTGACCGTTCTCGTACCTGCTGATGGCGGCCTCAGGATCCTGGAGGACAGCCGTTTGATCGTGCTCAGATATCTGTCAGAGTACCTCAGGTAGATCTCACCATCTATCTTGGCGATCTCGACGACGTTCCTCTCGAGACCACCGTGAGCCAGGAAGTTCCTCTCATCTGGGCCGTCCTCCAGCCTCTCGGCAACCAACGACCCCCTCTCCTCAACCGCGCGGTAGGTTGTCCAGTCCAGCAGATCGATCCCATAGGTTACAGCCTTCAGGTGATGTACCTCCTTCTGGAGGGTCACGGAAGACCTCTCATCGAACCAGAAGATCTCCTCCCTGAGACGATCTATATCCTTCAGGGAGACCTTCCTCTTCCTGCCCACACCTCTTCTCTCCAGAAACCTGGACATCAGGTATGCGAGCACGTAGGTCCTGAAGTCTGATCCGAGCCCGATCTTTCTCCTGACCGACAGCCTGTCCCCCTCAGAAACCTCAATGTAGGAGCGGTACACCTCCAAGGTCCTCAGAAGGATCCTCCTCAGGTCCTCCGAGCTGACGAAGAATGTATAGACAGAGAGAGGCAGCCCTCCCAGGAGACCTCCCATGAACGCCAGAACCTCCCTCCTTCTGATGGCCTCCACCTCGTCCAAAATACTGAGCTTCTCCTTTCTGACGACCTCCCTCTCCTCCTCACTTAACTCCAGAAACACTACAGGTCTCTTTTCCTCAGTGAGGTTGGAGGGGGGCTCTGGCCTGACAATCTCATCCTCCAGCTTATTGACGATCAGTTCCTTGCTCACATCCTTTGAGTACGGATCAGAGTTATAGACAACCAGTCTAGCGTTGGTGAAGATCGAGGCGATACCCAGAAGCTCCTTCAGGGCCCTATAGGTCAGGACGGGCATGAAGTTTATCCCGTGAGTGAGGTCCAGGTGAACCTCAACTCCTTCCTCATCACCTTCTGCGAGCTCTTCGGCCAATCTGAACATTGTGTAGTGGTAGTAATCGAGCATGCTGCCTCTGAATTCTCCATTCTTGAAGTTTCCCACTCCTGGAGCTACAATAATCTCGAAGTTCATCAGACCATTTTCTTCGGCGAACCCCCTAACCCTCTCACGAACGCCCCTCTCCACCTCCTCGTAGTCGGAGCCCCTGCTGGCCAGGGTATCGAGGACCAGTATCAAGGTTCTGTCCGGGGAGATGGCTCTCTGAATGGCCGTCAGGGAGGTCCTGGATCTGATCCTTTCACCATCGAACAGATAATCGACCTCACTCCACTTCGGGTTACCCCAGGGAGCCACCAGCAACCTCATACGATCTCACCAGCAGCCGCCCTCAGAACTCAGCAGAGCGTCGAGAGCTGGGTTCTGATATCGATTAAAAAGAAGCTCCCCAACTTTTTCATTTCAAGCCCGATTGCTGAAAATTTAGGTTGCAATCCCCTGTTTGAGGTCTTTCCTCGGTTATGCCCGGCATCTCAAGAGGATCACATGATCCTCTCAGTTACACTCGATCTCGGGAGGATGCCCTGCGCGCATCGAGCGCAATTTCTTCAATGACCTGAAATGTCCGTCAGCGTCTCAAGCCCTCTCTCCCGCAGATCGGAAGATCAAGCTCGGAAAAGTTTTACGGAGGAAAGATTTATTTTGAGCTTTGAGAGGGTTTCTTGATGGTCTTCAAGAAGGAGCTGCTCGACCTTTTGGACAGCGATGAGGATTTCAGGGAACAGTTAGCTAACAAACTCGGGTTCAGGGAGATCTACCTGGAGATCAGAAATCTGAACAGGATGTTCAACGAGATGCTTAAGGAGATCAGGAGGCACACCCGCATCCTGGAGGAGCACAGCAAGCGGCTGGAGGAGCACGACCGCAAGTTCAACGAGATCCTGGAGGAGCTGCGTGAGCATCGCCGCATCCTGGAGGAGCACAGCAAGCGGCTGGAGGAGCACGACCGCAAGTTCAACGAGATCCTGGAGGAGCTGCGTGAGCATCGCCGCATCCTGGAGGAGCACAGCAAGCGGCTGGAGGAGCACGACC
>CAZGKA010000068.1:0-4784 GCA_964525965.1 uncultured Nitrososphaerota archaeon | reverse complement strand
TTGCGGTCGGCGGACCTTTTTAGGCAGATCTCTTCCTGAGGCATTATCAAGAGCTGCGTCGTGGCGTCCCAAGGTCTGGTGGGCCCTGACCCTGATGTGACCTTCTTCTGAAGGCTCAAGGCGGACAAAGTTCTCTGCTGTCCCGTGGAATAGAGCCACACATAAAAAACTGGGGGAATCTCTTGGTTTCCTTCAGCCCTCGTACTTGGCCGGGAAGTAGACGTAGTACCAACATCCGTCGATGGAATTGTACATCCTGTTTATGGAGTAACCGTTCTTCCACTGGTTCACCTGGTCGGCGATGCTGAAGGGAGGCGGGATGTTGGACAGGCCACAGTACTTGGTCTTCTCAGCGGCTATTATCGTGTTGTAGTAGACCACAACTGAGACCGTTCTTCCGTTGACCTTCCTCCTGTAGATCTTGATGGTGCCGGCCAGCTTGCCCAGATGTTTCATGAAGTAGTCCCCGTGGGGAGGAACGACCTTTATCTTCATCGTGTTCGAGACCAACGGCTCCTCCATCTCCTTGCAGAAGACCTTGAGCTGGATCTCGTGAGTTCCCGCGAACACATTGGCTGGAACGACCCAGTTCAGCGTCAGATCTTTAGTCCCGGGCTCAACAGTTCCGACGAACTTGTAGAACTTCCTGACCCCGTCGACGTACAGGATTATCTTCGTCTCAGTGCTGGGGCCGGTACCGTCGTTCGTTATGATCACGTGAACCGGCAGAGCCTTCCCCTGAACGGCGGTAGATTCTTGGATCGAGGCCAAAAACGAGAGCTTCGGGGTAGCCTTGGCTATGCTTATGCTGTAGGGACCAAACTTCCAGATCTTGGTCCCCCTCACGAAGTCCCACGTCTCGATGTATATGTAGTAGCTGTGAAGTCCGTAGACGCTTCTCGGGATCTTGAATTCCACGCTTCCCAGGAAGACTTTGTCGCCGCTCTCCAGGGTTATTGGCGTCTTGAAAGTTTTGGAGTACGTCTGATCATCGGACATCCAGTCGAAGTGGACCGACAGCTTCCTCACCTGCATCTTCTCGCCCCCGGTGTTTTGAACCCAGACCGATACCGAGCCGCTGTAGCCGGAGTAATAACTCGATTGGTCGAGCTGCTGAGCCACCGAGAGTATATCGGCGCTGACAGCGACAGGCAGGGACATCAGGAGGAGCAGAAGAACTATCAACAGAAGAAAATATCTCAATCTCATTGAGATCTTTCCTTCGGGTATACATTAAAAACCTGCTTATGATCACGGCTCAGGCATCGCTGAGCGCGCAGATCACACTCATGCAAAAAATTTTAATTTAAGGAAAGAATTGACCGAAGCCAAATGGCGGTGATGGTGAATATGAGGCCCGGACGGTTGATGAAGGTCATCGAGGTGCCCTGCTCATCGCAGCTTTCGATCTCTGCTGGTGGTACCTGGACACCACGTTCTCAGGCCGGACCCTGGTAATCCTCACTCACCTATGCATGCTCGCCATAGGAGCGCTGGGGATCCTGCTGAGCGGAGCCAAACTCTCGGAGTACGGGATACTGCCCAGAAACCTCGTCTGGAGCGTGAAGTGGGGCATCTACTTGGCGCTCAGCGTGTGCGTCCCGGCGTTTCTCTTCATGGCGGTCATGATCCTTCTCGGGAGGACCCCCGTGAACTTCAAGGAGGCATCGATAGACAGGGTGCTCTTCACCCTGGTGTTCTGCATGGTTGTGTACTCTCCTGAGGAGTTCTTCTTCAGAGGCTACGTCCAGTCGCGCCTCAACGAGGTGTTCGGCACCCCCTTCTCCAGGATCCCTAGGTTCGAGGGAGAGGTCAGGTACGGACTTTCGGCGATCCTCACGGGGATCATCTTCGGGCTGAACCACGTGTTCAACTACGTCAACCCCCTGACGGGCATGTGTCAGCTCGATGCCGGTGTCATCCGCAACCTGGCGATCGCGTGCTTTGTAGGAATATTTCTGGGGTTCCTCCGTGAGAAGAGCGGAGATATAGTGT
Organism: uncultured Nitrososphaerota archaeon; assembly: GCA_964525965.1. Lineage (GTDB taxonomy): Archaea > Korarchaeota > Korarchaeia > Korarchaeales > Korarchaeaceae > Methanodesulfokora. The sequence continues at coordinate 2,789 of CAZGKA010000068.1, read as the reverse complement.
GCCCGCTGATATTCCACGGCCTGCAGGACTTCGCGATAGCCTTCATGTGGAATCTGACCACGGGATCGGTCATGTTCATCGGCCTGGCCATCGGCTGGTTCGTCTTCCTCACAAAGCCCTTCGAGAAGTTCCTCCAGTCGAGACCCGATCAGGCTCGAACTCCTCCAATCCTCCAAACTGCAGCTCCGGAAGGCGATGCCCATCCCTTGAGGCCATGAACCCGGGACACCGCTCTTGGGAAATGTCTCCAGAGAGCTCTCCTGCTCTCACCATATGATCTCCAAGCCTAGCTTGGAGGCCACGCAGGACAGATCACGGTCCCCGCTGACGATGGGAGCTTTCATCCTCCTCGCCAGCCAGATGATGGAGGCGTCCGTGAGGCTCAACCTTCTCTCCGTCCCGGAGTCCCTGAGGAGCGCATCTCCTCTGTTCTTCACCTTCGCCACCTCGAGCAGGTCGTCCAGCGACAGATCGACCACCTCGAAGTAGGCTATGAGGAAGCCCCTCACCTCATCCATGCTCCTGAGGAGGGGGAGCCTTCCCCTGAGCCACTGAAGGGCGAACTCGTAGGCGACCGTGGAGGGGAGGAGACCCTTCCTCCTCCCATTCCTGATGTCCAGCATCACCTCCTCAGCCCTGGACGTGAGCTCCCCGAAGGCCATGGCCATGAGGGCGTAGGTGTCCACCACCACAGCCACGGCCCCTACCTCATCCATCCGTCCACCCTTTCCTCCCTATTCCTCTCCTCCTCATCGAGCTCCCTCTCAACCTCCTCAGCGCTCCCTCTGGAGGACTTCCAGACCCGATCCCAGAGGTCCAGAGGCCTGAGCACTATCTCCCCGTTCCTGACCTCCACGAGGAGGAGGGATCCCTCCTTTATTCCTGCCTTCTCCCTCACACCCTTGGGAAGGGCCACTATCCCCTTTCTGTAGACCTTCACGACAGCGCTCATCGGTCTTAACTCCTAGGTTTAACTATTAAGTTTAACCATGGATCCGTGCGTGTGTAAACGGTGATGTGGACATCAATGTTTACAGCCGAGGAGATTTAGGTGGTGCAGAGGAACCGAACGGAACCATGATAAGGAGCTCACAAGGAGATGAGAAACAACTATTTGAGAGGCTCGAGATCCGCGATCAATGCAGTTCGCACAGGTTTTTATGATCGAGACGTCCTAAAGTCCTGTGAGAGGGGAGTTCGAGAGGTGGTTCTCGGAGGCCTGCTGGAACCTTGACACGGCCAGGGAGCTGCACAGATTGGGGAGGTACAATGCCGCCTGCTTCTACGCACATCAGGCAGCAGAGATGGCTGTGAAGGCCCTCCTGATGAGCAGAAACGAGTCCCCCTGGGGACACGGGATAAGGGCCCTCCTGGAGAGGTACTCCGAGGTGAGCGGTGAGGATGTATCTCACCTCCTATCGAGGGCTAGGGAGCTGGACAGACACTACGTGCCGCTAGACACCCAAACGCCCATCCTCAAGGCGCTCCACATGAGGCCTACGACCAGGATACCTCCATCAGGGCCTTGAAGAGTGCTGAGGAGGTCCTGAAGTTCGTGGAGGTGAGGCTGAGATCGATCTGAGCTGGCTCGTGGAGAGGCTGACCTCCAGGCGCTGCCCGGACCACCTCCGCCACCTAGTCTGTAAGTGATCAGCATCTTTAGTGCTGATAACAAAAAGTGATGAGTACCTGAACAGAAGCTCCCTTCAGGGCGTTCAGCGGTTAGGTGCGCGCTCGGAGGCAACTAGTTGCTAACTACACAGTGAAACTTTTTAGAAAAGTTGCACTCTGTACTAAACAATGAGTGCTGTAGGGACCATCATCAAGGAGTACCTGGAGCTGAGCAGGGATCTGCTGAGGAGGGAGCTGGAGCTCAAGGAAGCAACTGGCAAGGCTCTATCGATAATCGGGGTCAGGAGATCCGGAAAAACCTCCCTGCTCCTTTATCACTTCCAGAAGCTCAGGGACGAGGGATCGAACGTGATCTTCTTTCCGTTCGATGACGACAGGATATATCCCCCGAGCCCGGAGACCATGAGGGCCGTGATCAGAACCGCGAAGGAGCTCCACCCCGAGGGGAGGATAACCTTCTTCTTCGACGAGGTGCAGGAGGTCAGGGGCTGGGAGATCGTCGTGAAGAGGCTTGTCGAGAGGGAGGGGCACCGCGTCCTCCTGACCGGATCGTCCTCCAAGCTCCTCAGCAGGGAGATAGCCACACAGCTCAGGGGCAGGACCATAACCCAGGAGCTGTTCCCCTTCTCGTTCAGGGAGGTGCTGAAGCTCAACGGGATCGAGGTCTCAGCTCACTACACGGAGTCCGAGGAGGCGAGGATCAGGGGGCTGCTGAGGAGGTACCTGGAGTGGGGCGGCTTCCCCGAGATATGGGTCAAGGAGGAGTTCGCGGCGGACACCCTCAGGGAGTACGTGAGCGTCATGCTGTTCAGGGACCTCGTCGAGAGGTTCGAGATCAGGAACTACAAGGCCCTGAAGCTCTTTCTGAAGCTGGCGGTCACCTCCTTCTCCACCAGGATGTCGATCAACAGGACAGCGAACTACATGAGGTCCGTCGGCGTCGGCGTGAGCAGGAACACCCTCTACAACTACCTGGAGTACTGCAGGGACGCCTACATCCTGTTCCCCGTGAGGAGGTTCTCCTACTCGATGAGGGAGGTGGAGCAGAGCAAGCCGAAGATCTACGTCGTGGACAACGGGATAATAAGGGTGTTCGCCCACAAGATCTCCGAGGACTTCGGAAGACTCATGGAGAACGTCGTGTTCCTCGAGCTGAG
>CAZGKA010000067.1:0-6857 GCA_964525965.1 uncultured Nitrososphaerota archaeon | reverse complement strand
GTTCTGTCTTTAGATGGATCCGAATATTTGGAGGTACTTACGACGAGAATGGAGTACTTCAGCTTGGTGGCCGACCTCCTCCTGTGATCTTGGACGCTCATACCTCTTCCCAGCGGAGGTCCAGGAAAAATATTTTAGATTTCTCGGTTAGGAGTCGGGGTGAGAGGGATGGCCAAGTACAGGATAGTTCACGAGAAGGATAAGTGCATAGCTTGTGGTGTCTGTGCATCTGTGTGTCCGGATAACTGGCGAATAGGAGACGATGGCATGGGCGAGCCTGTGAGAACAGAGCTGGAGGATCTGGGCTGCAACATGGATGCCGCTCAGTCGTGTCCAGCTAACTGCATACACATATATGAGATCGAGGACGGCTCGGAGAAGAAATTGATCTGATGGCGTTCAGAGTGAGTTGGGTTCATCACATCCCTCAAGTGATGCTCTTTCTCATCATCACGCCCTGCCAGACCTTCTTGCGAGGAGATGTTTAAAAACATCATCCGCAGAGGAAGGTATGACCACCCATGAGTGAGTCCATGTCCGGCGTGGATGAGATCCGGCCCGAGGAGATAGAGGAGGAGCTCTCTCCCAGCGACGAGGAGGTGGAGTACGGGCTAAGGGAGTTCATTGGCGGCGCTTTCTCCACTGATGGGAAGATCTTCTGGAAGATAAAGTATAACAGCAGGATCTCCTACTTCCTCCTGTTCACCGCCATCCTGGGTTTAGTCAGCGGAGTTGCTAGCAGCATAGTCATGTCTAAGCTCCATATAGTGATTGTAAACGCTCCTTCGGGTACCAACGTTCAACAGGTCAAGGAGATCATGGAGCTTTTCATGAAGAACCCGGCAGTTATCGTAACCTCAGCACTGTTCGTATCGATCATCCTTTACCTCATCGGCTCCTTGGTGATCTACCTGTTGGGCGGCGGCAGAATGCCCTTCACCTCTGTGATGACTGCCATGGGGATAGTAGCGATACCTCAGATAGTGTCCGGACTGCTCAGCGTTCCTTTGGCCATCTCCAGTCCGACCATATACTTAAGGCTGGACTTTAGCAATCCTCAGGCCGTGGGCGCCGAGTTCAGATCCGTGCAGAGCAGCCAGATCAACAATTTCATGGCCTGGATCTTCATCCCCTGGGAGGCTCTCTTAGTCTACATGCTGTTCAGGAAGGGTATGGGGCTCAGCTCAGGAAGAGCGGCCGTCCTCACGATCATAGCTGAGGTTTTAAGGATAATCCCACAGATTCTGCAGATGCTCGGACTTCTGGGGAGTAGCTTCATATGAGCTACGTTGCACCGCTCTCAAAGAGGATAGCTGCTTGGCTTATAGATAATCTGATACTTCTGGGCATAGTCGTCCCTCTCTCCATAGTACTGATCGGATATCCCCCAAAGGAGGACAGCATATCCCTGTTGAAAGCCTCCGCCGCCTCCTCCGCCATGATCTTTCTCCCTCTGTTATACTACACCCTCTTCGAGGGATTCACCTCCTCCACCCCCGGTAAGAGGATCTTGGGGATCTACGTTCTAACTTACAAGAGTTTAGAGCCGATAGACCTGAGAAGAGCGTTCATCAGGAACTTGGTCAGGATAGCTGACATGTTCCTGCTGTATCTCCCAGCCTTGATAAATGAGGACAGGAGAAGACTCGGAGATGGTGCAGGAGGGACGATTGTTGTACACGATGAGGTGTCCCTTCGACTCCTAACCCCCGAGAGATTCGCTGAGAGGCTTTCTAGGGAGGAGGGAGAACTCTCCATAACCACAGCCACTACAAAGGCCTTCTTGGAGATCATGAGACGTAAAGTTTCAGCAACCCCTGAGGACAAACTTAAGCTCGTGGTCAGGAAGTTATGCACCCTATCTGGATTTGAGGAGAAGGACTTACGTGCTAAAGCTAAGGAAACACTCGGATCGGATGATATCGGCAGTTTGATAGCTTACGCTATGTTATCACGAAGGACTTCCATTAAAGGAATTTTGACCAGAAAAGATCTGCAGAACATACTTCTGAGAGCTTCTGAGATAGCTTTTTCAGAAGAGGACAGGGCAGTTCTGAGGAGAGAGGCCTTATTTATATCCGGAATCATGAAGCTTAGCGAGGGTATCCGCACCAGCAAACCCAGGATTGGAGGGTTCCTGAGGGAGGTCGTGTCGAGGACCCCTGATGAGTTCAGGGGCGTCGCCCCTTACTTCCTGCTGGCCACCATCTCTTTCGTGGTGATGACCTTCCTCAGCTACGCGTTCCTTCCGGAGAGTTTGATCAGAAGGGTCACTGAAATGCTGGGCATCCGTCCAGGCATAAATAAGGTGAATCATCTGCTCCTCTCCCTGTTCATAATAGCGAACAACATCCGTGTAGCCCTCATAGCTATAGGAGGAGGGCCTACCGTGCTGTGGCCCCCTCTCTTGGCGATAGCAAACGGAATAATCGTCGGCGGTGTAGGAGTGATGTTCAAGGAGAGATACCTGTTTTACCTCTCGGGACTGCTCCCCCACGGGGTTCTAGAGATAACAGCCATAATGTCGGCCGTGGCCATCGGCATGAAGATGGGGGCTAGAGCCCTTTTCCCGCCGAGAGGGAGGAGGAGATATGGAATGTTAGAAGAAGTTGCCCTCGGAAATCTACATCTTGCGGCGTTTGCGCTGATCCTCCTGTGCATCTCCGGATTTGTTGAGGGGCTGATCACTCCAATCTTCATCAAGTTATTCGCTAGATGGGGTATAGCTCCCTCCCTGATCTTCTCGTTAGTTGAAGGAGCTGTACTCTACGCTTATCTGTTATTATACGGAGCGAGGAGATCACCAAACGAGGATGAAGTTCAAGAGGCTGCTGATCTTGTCCGTTGAGCTGCAGGAGGGGAGTTTCCCCACAAGAGACTTCGCTTCATTCACAAGCTCCTTAAGCTTATCTGTCAAAGTCTCCCTAGCATTGCTGACGTCCAGAAGCTTCGATATCTCCCCCTTGTGCCCCCAATCGTGAAGGTCATCCTTTATTTGATAGGCCAGGCCTGTGAGCATGCCTATCCTAGACAGAAGCCTGATTATTGTGTCCTCTGACTTCACGATCAGCGCGCCTATTCTCATCGACTCCTCAAACAGGACGGCTGTTTTCTTGTAGAGGATATCTAGGTACCTGTCCAACGATATCTTCGTGCCCTCCCTCAGGACAAGCGTCTCCTGAAGCTCCCCCTCGCTCATCAGTCTGGTCGCCCTAGCGAGCGATCTGCTTACCTCTCTGTCGTCGTACAGACTGCTGAGTTTTAGGACGATCGACAGTATGAAGTCTGATATCAGTATCGTTTTCTCGAGGCCATACTTCACATAGAAGGATTCTCTACCGCGCCTGACGGAGTCCCTGTCTATCAGGTCATCGTGTATCAAACTAGCCACGTGAATAAGTTCAACACAAACTGCGGCTGGGTCTGGATCAGCATGAAATTGCGGGGCTACCTCAGCGCTCAGATAGAGGAGGGCTGGTCTTATTCTTTTACCCCCGCTCACAGCGAATTTTAGAGGTTCATAGAAGATGGAGCCTTCGTACTCGGAGAGAGTTCTATTTATTGCCTCTTCGCTTCTCTCCAAGTACGGGGCCAGTAGCTTTCTTATCTCCGCCTTTGTATCCATGTTTGACTCCTCAGAGGTTGTTGTGATGTAAGAATTAATAAGGGTTGATCCGAATAAACCATCTGTTTGACGAGGTGCATTTAGGGATGGATCTCAGGACCCTAAGCAGTGAGGAGCTGAAGAACAACCTAAAGGACGGTAAAATCACTGTGGCCGTGTACGGCATGGGACATGTAGGTGCTCCTCTGTTGGCAGCATGGCTTTTAGCAGGAGCGAGAGGGATAGGCGTGGATATAAGAAAGGAAGTCGTGGAGCTTGTGAACGCTGGCAGGTCTCCCGTGAAAGAGCCGGGTGTGGAGGAGGTTCTGGCCAGAAGCCTGAGCGATGGGCGACTTAAGGCAACTACGGATGGGGTCTCGGCTTCTAAGGAGAGCGATGTCAAAATCCTCGCGATTCCCATATATCTGAGAGGAAAGAGGGCTGATCTGAGCGCGCTGGAGAGCGCCGGGAGATCTGTAGGCAGGGGACTAAAAGAGGGAGATCTGGTTATCTTGGAAAGCAGCGTTCCTCCCAGAACCACCGATAAGGTGCTGAAAAAGATCTTGGAGGAGGAAAGTGGGTTAAGGGCTGAGAAGGACTTCCTTCTAGCATACAGCCCCGAGAGGATCTTTGAGGGGAGAGCCCTCAAGGACATAGTTGAGTCCTATCCCAAGATAGTTGGAGGGATCGGTCCTGAGAGTCTGAGGGTCGCCTCCTCCCTGTATGAAGTTGTGTGTAGGAAGGGGGTCATCAGAGCTTCAAACACAACAGTCGCCGAGTTTGAAAAGCTTGCTGAAGGAGTCTACAGGGACGTTAACATAGCGCTTGCCAATGAACTTGCCTCCTTGTGTAGAGAACTGGGAGTGGACTTCGAGGAAGTGAGAGCACTCGCCAACAGCCAGCCGTACTGCCACCTACACAGGCCGGGAACAGGAGTTGGAGGAATGTGCATACCTTATTATCCGTTGTTCATGAACCAGGTGGCGGAGGAGCTCGGGATTGATCTCTTCCTCACCATGACGGCGAGGAGAATAAACCTCGAGGCACCCCAGAGGATAGCTCTTCTCACCAAGAGGCTCATAGATTATCTGGGTCTCGTAAATCCTAGGATCGCTGTCCTCGGACTGGCCTTCAGAGGAGATGTTGACGACACGAGGGCGTCGCCCACCTACAACCTGGTCAGCGAGCTCATGAAGCTGGGGCTCGACAGGATCGTGGTCCATGACCCGTTTGTCAAGAAGGATGTTGCCCTTGAGGGGTGGGGTATCGAGCTGACTGATGATCTGGAGAAGGCTCTGGACGCGGACGTCGTTATCATTTCAACGGATCACACAGCGTACAAGAAGGAAGCGAGTTTCTTCTGTAGAGGAAGAGTTAAGCTCTTGGTGGACGGAAGAGATGTTGTCAGACCGAGCAGTGACATCAGGTGTACATATGTTGGTGTTGGGAGGCCCATCATGAAACCAGCAGGCGATTAAGGTCGAACAGCAAATCCTCGTAGCCCCACTCTATGTAGAACGAGCATGAACCCCTTCCTATCGAAAGCTCTGCCCCAGACATGTGTTCAAATTGACGTAGGAAAGCTTCCTCTTCTGGGAGATTCCCCGTTGAGATGAGACGAAAAGCTTTAAAGAGGAACCGTTGAAAAAAGAACAACAGGCCCTTCAACGCGGGGGTAGCCAAGCCAGGTCCAAGGCGCCCGCTTGAGGGGCGGGTGGGCGTAGGCCCGCGTGGGTTCAAATCCCACCCCCCGCACTTCCACACCTCTACTCTAATTCTTATTGGGACCCTTATCAGATCTATGAGAAAGAGAAAGGGGAGGAGATTCTCCGAGCAGGGTTACTGCTCTCCCTTTAACTCCTTTAGTCTCTTCTTGGCCGCCTCGAGAGCATATTCAAGTCTTCTGATTTCCTCCTCCAAGAAGGCGATCTCCTGGTCCTTGCTCAGACTTGGAGGAGTAGTTGTTTGAGGAGGAGCTGGGGGAGCACCTCCCCAACCCCATCCTCCTCTTCCGAAGCCCCAGCCTCTTCCAAATCCTCTTCCCCATCCAAAGCCCGGACCACCGGGAGGAAGGGGTGGCGCTGGGGGCGGGGAGGGATACCTAACTGGCGGAGGTGTGCCTCCCCTCTTGAAGTGCTCTATGGCCTCCTTAACCGTTCCTGCAACCCCTGGTAAAACTTGGATTCCAGCAGAGGCGAGAACCTGATATGCATTAGGCCCTATGTTTCCAACTAGGACGGCGTTCACTCCTTTATCTAGGAGCATCTGGGCTACCTGTATCCCCGCTCCGCTTGGAGCGCTCACGAACGGGTTTTGGATCACATCATACTTATCATTGTCTGTATCATAGATTATGAAATAAGCGCACCTGGCGAACCGGGGGTCCACCGGGGACTCTAGGTCGGGGCCGCTCGCGGGAATGGCGATCTTCAACAGATATCACCTAGCCTACCCTAACTCTTTTTGTAGATAAAAATCTTTACCTTGTATGCGAACTCTCTAGCTGTTCGATGTACCTATTTATCAGCTCGTTAACCTGCTTCTCATAAGCGTGGTCCTTTATCCGGACCACCACCTTCTTGACCTCCTTGACCTCCGACGCCTTCAGATAGATATCAACCCCTATCTGTACGGAAAGGGTGGAGGGGCAGAAGGGCGTGGTCGGATGGAATGCTATCTTCGCCACCCCGTTATCGTATCTTACCTCGTCTATCAGACCCAGATCCACAACTGAGAGCCCGACTTCGGGATCTTTTGCTTCTCTAAGCTTCTCTCGGATCTTCTTCTCGATCTCCTCAGCACTCAATTTGGAGCACCTCCCTAACTATCTCCCTGATGGCCAGCGAAAAGGGCCCTTCTCTGTCCTCTCTCACGGCTGGTCGCCCGACGACCGAGGATCGTATGACCTCCTCCCGGTAGGGGATCCTAAAGACCCTCGCCCCCCGGGATCTGGCTTCTTCCTCTATCTCCGCAGCCAGTGAACTCGGGACATCTGACCGGTTTATCACCACATCGAAGCTGAGGCCTACTTTGCTCAAAACCTTGAATGAGAGCTTCATCGTGTTGAGACCGAACGGAGTGGGCTCTGTTATTATCAGAGCGTGATCAGCTATGTGAAGTGCTTGGATCACGGGATTTGCAACTCCAGGAGCGGTGTCAACTACTATGTAGTCGAAGCTCTCCGACGAAGTGACTTCCCTGTAAAATTTAACCAGACGATGGGCTATAAGGGGTGACCTTTCTTCTCCTGGTT
>CAZGKA010000066.1:0-2092 GCA_964525965.1 uncultured Nitrososphaerota archaeon | reverse complement strand
CTCTAAGTACTCCAAGAAGTCTTCTTCATCCCCCTTGTCTATCTTCAGAGTTACAGTCCTCTTGACGAGATACCCCATAGCGTCTCCCATAGAGGATCACTTTTCTTTAAAGGGATTCAGGCCGTAGAGATCGCTTATCTTCCTGTCTAAATAAACTTTCTGGCACATGGGACATATGAGAGCATATCCTACTTTGTTTAATTTTTTATGACATTTTGTGCACTCAGCCCTTATCACGCCGAGCTTTGTTGAACCAGCTAAGGATATGAAGAGATCGCTACCAGTATTCAGAACGACCTTGGCCATTACTATGTCTCCAGGCAATGCTCCCCTGTTTTCTGGAATTCTTTTGTGCATAATTGCAAATGCGGGAGATTTTAAGTGAGATTTTATGGGCTCCCATAAAAAGAAAAGTTTTACGGAGGATTGGCTCCTCTCGGACTCCCAGACCCTACCTATCACAAGAGATCCTGGCTTTAAAGGAAGATCTGCTCTCTTAAATGGAAAGACAGTGGCTTCGCGGTCCTGCACATCTAACTTTCCGAGAAAACAAGAGATTATCTGCCCATCCTCTACAAAAGTGCCCCCTCCTGGTAAGTATTGTTCTATGACGCCCACAACCTCTCCTGGAACGACAATCCTCATCTGACCACCCTGTAGAGCTCAACCTCAACAACATATCTTCTTTTTTTATGAAAATTATATATCTTAGGTATATTCAGTAGCATCCTCGCCAACAGCTCTAGGCGGGCACCAAGTAAAGAGACCTTCTTCTCTATAAAAGGAAGATTTCCAGCTTTATGTATCGAATAGACGACCTCCGCACATTTTATTGCCTTTTCTAGGAAGAGAATATCCATATGTCTGATCTTTGTGCCGAAAGGCGGGTTCTGGACCACCGTATCAACATGGAGATCGAGGGAGAAAACATCTCCCGTGAAGAACCGCACGTTCATCAGTCCGAGTCTCCTAGCATTTCTCCAGGCTGTTGAAATACACAATGGATCTACATCAATGCCTATGACCTCAGAGGCCCCTAGAAGGGCTGCAGCTATTCCAAGTATGCCATTACCACACCCGAAATCAGCAACGACATGGTCTTCTATGTCTCCTCGGAGGAGAGCCTCATTTATGAGAAAAGCAGCTATATCGGGGGGAGTTACATACTGTTCCAACTCCAAAATATAGCGAGAAGGTACTTCAAGACTCTGAAGGGTGATCTCTAAGCTCTTCTTGTCAAGCAGCCTCCTCCTTTTCACCGCCTATCCTCTCTACAACTATCTTGGTCATGTGAGGGAGCTTTAACTTACCTATCTTTATGGCCCTCTTAGCTATCTCGAGATACGGCTCTGTGACCCTCAGAACTAGTATGGTGTCCCCGAGCATTATCCGAGCAGCCCTTCCATCCGGTTTCCCAAAAGCCAGCCTCATACCCTTCTGCAGACGCTCTGCCTTGTGGACCCCTGCCAGTGCGTGTTTTCTCAGGACGTGATGTGGATAAGAAACTACTTGGAAGAAGTAGAACTCCTCTGGTATGGCCTTCCTAATCTGAGCTAAGACGCTCGTTCGGGCAGCCTCCAGCGCGTTGCTCTTAACCTGAAAACTGGCGGTGGCCACGACCCTGAGCTCGTAGTCGAATTTTCCTTTCTGATTCCCGTGTGTGAACTTGGTTATCTTGCTGGGAGGGTAACTCCTCATGTACTCTCTTCTGGTATAGGGCCTCTGAAGAGCTCTATAATTTCTTCCGGGTCTGGTCGACACAGCACCTCACCCTTTCAGCTTCCTCCTGATAGCCCGGAAGGCTCCTAATAAATATGTAGCCTCATCCGATGTCATGCCGCAGGGATACATCCTCTCCATCATTCGCCTCAGGAGGACCTTTGCCCTTCTTTTCTTGTGCTCTGGAAGATCTGTTGAGTCCATTACATCGGAGAAAACACCTACAAGCTCGTTTCTAATTCTCCTCTCAACAGGCTTGAACAGATTCACATTTCCGTTGAGGCTAACGAAGAACTCATATAACACGATCGCCACAGCGTTGGATAGGTTCAGAGTCGGGTACTCCTCGCTCGCTGGTATCGTCATGATCACG
>CAZGKA010000065.1:0-6910 GCA_964525965.1 uncultured Nitrososphaerota archaeon | reverse complement strand
TTCTCTATCTCATCTCCGGACACAACATAGAACTTCCTCATTCTTCCTACCGGAATTACTCACCACCACAAGGACAAAAAATTAACCGTCTGTATTCGGTCGGAGAAGAAGCGGCGGGGGTGGGACTCGAACCCACGACCTTCCGGTTAACAGCCGGACGCTCTACCTAGCTGAGCTACCCCGCCGTGGAGAACTACTGTCCTATCCCTGCAATCCTAAATTTAAGTGTTTGGTTTGCGAGGACCCAGGTCCTGAAAGACATTAATTTTAAAATATAAAAAATTTTTATTATGTTATAGTAAATAGCCGAGAGTTAATCTACTCGCATCCCTTATGACCGTAGCTCTCAGGCTCTTCTTAACTTCCTCGAAGTACTGGAGTATCTCGTCTGTCAGGCTTGGCTTCACCTTGTCAAGGGCCCTCATAAAGTGCCTCATATAGATCTTCTCGGCATCTGGATTCTCCCTCAAAGCATTTAGCGCCGCTTCTCGGACCAAAGCGGCAAGATCTGCTCCACTGAACCTCTCTGTTCTCGCTGCCAAAGCTTTTAGATCTACATCCCCGGCCAGTGAGACTTTCCTCGTCAACACCTTGAGTATCTTATATCGACCGTCCTGATCGGGTGGGCCAACGTATATCCGTTTTTCCAACCTTCCTGGACGAAGAATTGCTGGATCAAGAAGATCAGGTCTGTTTGTAGCGCCTACGACTATGACGTTTCTGAGGGGCTGTATCCCATCTATCTCCGTGAGCATTTGACTGACAACCCTTTCTGTAACGCCAGAATCGCTGTAATCCATTCCCCTCCTCGGGAAGATCGAGTCTATCTCATCTATGAAGACGACTGCTGGAGCGACCTGCCTAGCCTTCCTGAAGATCTCTCTAACGGCCTTTTCGCTCTCCCCCACCCACTTGCTCATTATCTCAGGACCCTTAACACTTATGAAGTTGGCTCCGCTCTCGTTGGCCACGGCTTTGGCGAGGAGGGTCTTTCCACATCCGGGAGGACCGTAGAGGAGTATGCCTTTGGGGGGCTCAATTCCCAACCTTCTGAGCTTCTCCGGTTTCCTGAAGGACAGCTCAACTATCTCCTGAAGCTCTCTCTTCGCCTCCTCCAGTCCACCTATATCGCTCCACTTCACATCAGGCAGTTCTATGGATATCTCCCTCAGGGCAGAGGGTTGCACCATCCTGAGGGCTTCCTCAAAGTCCTTTCTCGTTACCTTGAGCTTCTCTAGGACTTCGAGGGGTATGACCTCAGCGTCAAGATCTATCTGGGGAATGAACCTCCTGAGGGCAGACATGGCTGCCTCTCTCACAAGGGCTGCTAAGTCCGCTCCCACGAAACCGTGTGTTATCTCAGCCAGCTCGTTGAGATCCACGTCCTCAGCGAGAGGTACGTTCCTGGTATGTATCTGCAGAATCTCCCTTCTACCCTCTCTGTCAGGGATTGGAAGTTCTATCTCCCTGTCGAACCTTCCAGGCCTTCTCAAGGCGGGATCAAGGGCCTCCGGCCTGTTAGTCGCCCCTATCACCACTACATCTCCCCTAGACTTCAGTCCGTCCATCAAAGACAGCAGTTGTGCCACCACCCTCCTCTCAACTTCTCCGGTCACCTCATTCCTGTTCGGTGCTATGGAGTCTATCTCGTCGATGAATATTATGCTGGGAGCGTTTCTCTCAGCTTCATCGAATATCTTTCTCAGTCTCTTCTCGCTCTCCCCGTAGAACTTGCTCATTATCTCAGGACCGTTTATGCTTATGAAGTTGGCTCCGCTCTCGTTGGCCACGGCTTTGGCGAGGAGGGTCTTTCCACATCCGGGAGGACCGTAGAGGAGTATGCCTTTGGGGGGCTCAATTCCCAGATGTCTGAACAGCTCCGGTTTCTTGAGAGGTAGCTCGACCATTTCCTTTATCCTCTGTATCGCCTCCTTAAGACCACCTATATCACTATAAGTGACGCTCGGAACTGATATCCTCTCGGCATCCACAGGCTGTTCCTGGATCTCCACAGAGGTGTTGCTTGTTATCTTGCCATAAGCCCTAGGAGAGGCGCTGAGAACAACCAGGGGGATGAACTTCTGGAAGGTCGGTATGTAGACAACATCTCCCTTGGTGACCGGTTGATCTAGAAGCCTGTTCCTCACCCATCTAGCGAAGTCTGATCCAAACTTCATTATCTGTCCTTGAGGGGCTAAAACCACGCGGGTTAGCTCGATCATCTCTTCTTTCTTTATCCTGACGTGTTCTCCGGTCTTGACACCAGCATTGCTTCTCAGAATTTTGTCCATCCTTATTATCCTAGTCTTGTAGTCCATGGGTATTGAGGGCATCACCCTGGCCCTCGTGACCCTCGATCCTGTTATCCTTATGTAAGAGCCGCTCCTTAGTCCCGCCTCCTTCATGACCTCCGGATCTATTCTGGCGATGCCTCTCCCAAAGTCTGATTGCTTGAGAATGTCCTCGACAATCAGCACGAACTCCTTATCCTTGTCTCTGCTCTCCATCTGGGCTCTGATCAGGATCCCGAGGAGCCAATTTAAAAGTTAGTCCGCACGAGCAGAAGATAAAATTTATTTTATTAAAATATTATGAGAGATCTCCAAGTGCCGTCGAGGTTATCACTTTTTTGCCGGCAGCATTTAAATCCTTGAGCATCTGCGGCATGACGGCCCAGGTGCTGTGAAACACTATCTCCTGAAGTCTATTTGTTATTATTCCCCTCGATATAGCTTGCATGAGTAGAAAGTCGAACTCTCGGCACTTTTCCAGTTTGACCTCATCGCTGGCGAGCTCTATAATTTTTAGCGCAACTTCTCGATCCTCCAATCTTTCAGCAAGTGCTACCTTGCTAGCGAAGTCTGTTGTAGATCTAGCCTTCTCTACTATCTCCCGATCCACATTTTGTAGCAATTTTTCGGCTTTATAGGATATTTTGCTCTCTATCTCGAGAAGAGCTTCCCTTTCCTCATCAAAAGGCAGATCTCTCGATACGACTTCTGCCTCCTCGTCAAGAATTGGGAGTATTTCCTCTCGCTCAGCCTCGAGGAAGTCTGAAGCTTCTAATTTTATCTCGTTCAAGATTTTCCAGCGGCTTATGTCAATGGGATCGTCGGGAACTAACTCTTCTTCCGATAGGAGCTGCTCCTCATCTCCTCCTATGGCACTCAGCACATCACTTAAGGAGAAGAATACAAGCGCCTCTCTAAGAGCGGATGCTGGATCGTCTGAGGCATGTATTATGTTTAGAACCCTGTTAGCGCCCTTGAGATCATACCTTATGTTGCCCTTGCTACCTACCTCAGGAGTTGTGGGTCCTACGAGCTTCCTTAACCTGCTTGAGAGATGTTCGTGCTCCTGTGGATCGCCGGCAAGAACCATTGGGACTACTGGCGCCATGTTGAATACCTTAGGCATGATCCACCACGACTCTTGGTACTTCTCCTTGACGAACATGTAGAGGTCGTCTATCTCCTTCGATGACATCTTTTTTACGGTCATCAACATGACCTTGAAGCCGTTCTCTCTGAGCCTAGATATCACTTCAGGAGCCAGTCCTCTGAGGTACGCTCCCGGTTTTATCATAGCGAAGGAGAACCTGGGTAGCTGCTCTATCTCTCCAGGGTCTGCTTCCTCCTCAACCTTTTCCCTTAATTTCAGGTAGACGTCCCTCTCGAGGGGGTCTTCTCTATCAAAATATGAGAGGGGGTCTTTGCCGCTCATCTTCTTATCCCCACAACCACAACCTCGTTATACCCGCTGGTCTTACCGACGAATACTGTCTTGAAGTAAGTTAACGGGAGGCCCAGGTTCTTAAACGGGGAGAGCGCTATCTTGTACAATGAGGTGTTCAGCAGAGTGTACGTTGGATACACCCTGCCTCCCTGAACGGTGAAGTAGCGCATCGCGTCGTACCTGAGCCAATCCCTGCCGTCCCTCCAGGGGTCATACTTAAACCTCTTGGCTATCCAGAAGATCGCCTGCCACTTGCCACCTATTCCCAGATTGTCCACCTCAGCCGGTATATCGACCACGACGTAGGATGCATTGTAGCGCATCATCACATCTAAGAGCTCCTCCTCGCTGCCCGAAAATGCTTTGGCTATTTGTCTTATCTGTGTGCTGTTTATGGTTAGACCGTCCGCCAGCGTGACTCTATCCGATCCCAGCTGGATCCAGTAGCCATAGTCCCACCAGCTGAGAACCACCGTTCCAGGGGATGTGTTGTTCTTTAGCCACCCCAATGTCTCCCTCCAACCCTGATCAAATCCCAGCACAAAGTCCTGTGAGTAGTTGTATGTGTTGTAGACCGACAGGGAGATCGGCATCACCAGGAGAAGGACTATCAACAAGATGGGCCACTTCAGAGTTGATAAGACCTTTCTGGTGGGCCTTGAAGTCACCTTTCTTGTCGAAAGAAGCCTGGAATACCTTCTTACTTTAGTAATCTTGGTCTCTGTATACTCCTGAAGCCTGAAAACTAGATAACCCACTCCGAGGCCTGAAAGAGGGGCCGCCAAGGGAGGGAGCCTAGCGATGCTCTCAGCGAAGTACAGGCTGGTTATGGCATTCACCAAGATGAGTATCGGTACCTTTTCCCTCCACCTTTCTATAGCCAGCATGGACAGACCGAGCAGTATGGGTATCAGGAGATAGCTAAAGGTCGTGATGGTCGAGCCGGGTGCGTGCTCTGCGACTGTCTCAACCACGTTTCCTTTGGGAAGGCTGACTCCTGGGAACACAACCCTCATCAGACGAGCGGTCAGCGGTCTGTAGATACCCAATACGAAAAATAAAGAAATAACTGCTATAAAGGCAATCATCGTCGGGATTCTTATATCCGTTCTCTCGGAGCTCCTGTAGTTCAGAACTGCATATATCAGGGAGGCCGCTAGAACAGCCCAGACAAACGTGCTTTCCATTGCCATGTACTCTTTTCTGAACGCCAGGTTTGGGAGCGAGAAGGACAACAGAAGCACGTACAAAGGTGGGATTCCCAAGGCTAGGATATCTCTGAGATCTGCCTTCTTGAGCGCTAGAAATATGGCCAGGACAAGCGGGTATCCTACGAAGAGTTGTCTGAACCCGGCCCAGCTTCCCGCAGCCAGGGCTAGGAACACACCACTGATCCCAGAAAATACAAGTGCTTTCCACAGCTCACTGGATCTCATCGCTTTAACAGTAAAGTAGAAGGAGGTTACCATCAGAGGAATGGCCAGCTGCTCGTGCCTGAAGAAGCCTGCTTCTGTCCTCATGACGTAAGCCCAAGAGGTCACCACGGAGAATATTGTTACGAAGGCGGGCCATCTACCCCAAAGCTCCTTGACCAAGAGGTAGAGCGGTATCGCTAGCAGCGGAGCGAAAAAGGCCGGTATGTACACCACGAACTGGTAAAGCGTAACGTGGCTCACACTAGATACGATTCTATATAGTAATGCTGATATATAGTAATGCATATCTGGAAGTACATTCATTGGATTGTAGCTCCAGGGATGCCATCCTAAGGGATTATAGGTCGGGAGGTGCCCGTGCTCGATGAGGTACCTCGTTGTCCAGTAGTGGATTAGTGGATCTCCGGTAAGCAAATTGACGCCGTATTTCTCCACCGGTATTATCCTCAGGAAGACACCTACCACGTAAGTTACAGCAAGAGCAAAGACGTCGAAAGCATACCCTCTAAATCCACTTAAACGAGACGGTTTTTCCAATTCAGGTCACCTCTACTTGAGCACTTTTCTTAAGCTGCGTCTCGAGATCGGACTTTACTGTTGAGAAGATTCTCTTCAAACTGTCTAGAGCTTTGAAGACGACCTCCTCAGGGGAGACGCCCTCCTTAACCCTCACAGTTAGCACTCCTTCCTCCTTTAGAGGATGAGGAACATCAAAACCTGCAAAGAGAACCTCATCCATGTCCTGTAAGAGATCCGCAATGGGGGCCAGAAGTGTGTGGGTCTCTCCTCTGACCTTAACCGTGATTAAATTCTCTTCCCTTCTCAAGAGTTCAACCTCCAAACAGGATCACCCTTCCTTTTGACTTGTGAGCGCCCTGATTATGCTCTCCGGATCTCTTCTTAAGTAATAAATGTTATCTACCTCCTCTATTAGTCCGTCCTCAAGCGCTTTATCCAAGAGCTCCAGTACAGACTCTCCTGAAAGTATCGAAGCCACGACCATCACGTCCCTGACATTTCTCTGAGCTATTATAGGCCGAGTCTCGTCTAGTATCTGTCTAAGCTCGAGAATAGTCTCAACGAAGTCATCCTTAGTCATGGTCGTGATGAACAGGTCTTTCTTCCTGGTTATCTTGCTACCAAGCGCGGAAACCACCTTCTCTATGAGGTAGAGAGGAACTCCGGGCCCTATTTCTTGAACCCAGGTTATGGGATACCTCTTGTACCTGCCCCCACCGCCCTTTATCAGGTAGAAGTCTCGGTATGCTATCCTTATCCTTCTTACCAGCGAGCTGACCTCCTTAGCGTCCCCAAAAACATTTACGATGAGCTGGCCTCCTTCCTTGAACCTGTAGGAGTAATCAACACTCTCCAGCTTCCTCTCTAAGTATTCCAAGAAGTCTTCCTCATCCCCCCTGTCTATCTTCAGGGTTACGGTTCTCTTAACAACATATCCCATGGCGTCTCCCATAGAGGATCACTTTTCCTTGAAGGGATTCAGGCCGTAGAGATCGCTTATCTTCCTGTCTAAATAAACTTTCTGGCACACGGGACATATGAGGGCATAGCCTACTTTGTTTAATTTTTTGTGGCATTTTGTGCACTCAGCTCTTATCACGCCGAGCTTGGTTGAACGGGCCAAGGATATGAAGAGATCGCTGCCAGTATTCAGAACGACCTTGGCCATCACTATGTCTCCGGGCAGTGCTCCTCTGTTTTCTGGAATTCTCTTGTGCATG
>CAZGKA010000064.1:0-9529 GCA_964525965.1 uncultured Nitrososphaerota archaeon | reverse complement strand
ACGCTGTCACAAAAGCCAAAGGCTTCTCCTCGGAGACCACGACTGAGAGGTTGGTATACATAAGCCGGGATAAGTAGGCCAGAGCTCTCCTCTCCCATCCCATCTCAGTCCTCCAGAAGAGGAACCCTTCTCTCCTGCTGGGGGACTGAAGCGCCTTGAATATCCTCTCCCCACGGTCTTCAAGCTTTAAAGATCTTATCAGGGAGGAGAGGAGGCTTCCTCTCTCTAGGAAATAGGAGGGATCATCAAAATTGTCTAGAACTGCTCTCATAGCAACTGAAGGTCCTAGAGGGTACTCAAATGTCGAGAGAAGGAGGTTTCTCTCTACCTTAGCAAAGTTCTCCGCTCCGTATTCTGCAGCGAATAGATAGGGCCATCTGATAGCAGATTCTTGGGCAACCCTGTCGGCCGAGCCTCCACGAACTACGCTAGCTACCAGCCAGCAGAAGTCTCCCAGCTCTTCGCTTTCCTCCAGGCCCAAATAATATGCGGCCAACGGGAGAGGAAACTCTGATTTTATTCGAACAACACCGCTCCTGTCGAGATGATCGGATACGAAGTCGTCTATGAGAACAACGGAGGCGTATATCTCCTTGGCCACGGAAAGGGGTCCCGGACCTGTGGGGGCTATTCCCACCAGAACTAACGAGGCCCCCTGATCTAGGTTGTTCTCCACCGTGGGCAGGATCTCCTCCGACATTACCGGTATAGACTTTACCTCCACTCCCCATCTCTCCAAGATCTCGCGGATTATCGCCGCTGATACAATCCCGTCGGGCAGGTGGTCATACAGCATTATGGCTCTGCTAGACCGAACAGACTCCCTCATGAGATCCAGCGAGACCCTCGCCCAGCCCCTCAAAGCTTCATCCACAGAAGACCCTGTCTAACCGGGAGCGAACGAAGATTTAATAGCTTCTGTTGGATCAAGTTCTATGAACCTGTCGGTCCGCCTCATAGAGGTGGAGCTTGGAGAACCGAAGGTCATCATGAACCGGATGGATGCTCAGGAGATAGGAATCGTCTCAAATGATAGGGTCAAGATCTCCTTCTCGGGAAAAAGTGAGGTAGTTCTTGTTAGTCTAACGGACACGTTTGTCAGCAAAGGGCAGCTTGCAGTATTCGCCGATACAGCAAAGAAGCTCAACCTATCTGAGGGCTGTAAGGTCGCTGTAGAACCATCAGAACCAAGGGAGTCAATTAATTCAATAAAGAAAAAGCTGTCTGGAGCTAAACTCGAGCAGAAGGAGATAGATCGCATAGTGAAGGATGTCTACAGCGGAGCTCTGAGCGCTGTTGAGCTGACGGCGTTCATTCTGGGAATAAACTTTCACGGTCTGGACATGGACGAGATAGAGTGGCTCACTAGGAGCATGGCCAGCGCGGGCAACATGCTCGACTTCGGCGATCTAGAAGTCGTTGACGTCCACAGCGTGGGAGGGGTGCCGGGCAACAGCAAGAACTCTCTGGTGATAATACCCATAGTGGCCGCTTCAGGACTTATAATACCTAAGACAAGCACAAGGGCAATAACGAGCCCTTCTGGTACTGTGGACACGATGGAGGTTCTTGCTCCAGTCGACTTGGGACCAGACGAGATAGTGGAGATAACGAAGAAGATTGGAGGAGTGATAACGTGGGGATATCCCGCCAACCTCTCGCCGGTCGATGCCATATTCATAGAGAGCGTCGAGTATCCACTGGGTGTGGATCCTGAACCCCTGATATACGCCTCCGTTCTATCCAAGAAGTACGCTGCCGGAGCTAAGAAGCTAGTTATAGACATACCAACGGGTCCTGAGGCGAAGGTGGAGGACATGAAGACCGCTAGGACTATGGCCAGGAGATTCATCGAGATATCCGAGAGGTTGGGGATCAGGACACATGTAGCCATATCCTACGGCGGGCAACCCGTGGGAAGGTGTATAGGACCTGCTTTAGAGGCCATGGAAGCCCTGGAGGTTATGGAGTCCTGCGGAAAGAAGGGAAGCGGGAGCTTCATAGAGAAATCTGTGGGCCTCGCAGGACTGTTGCTCGAGATAGGAGGCGTGGCTCCCCGAGGCAAAGGATACTCGATGGCCCTCTCCATACTCGAGTCGGGTAAGGCGTATGAGAAGTTCATGGAGATAGTTGAGGCTCAGGGAGGCAGGAGGATAAAGGCGGACGAGATAGAGGTCGGGGAGTGCAAAGCGGTCGTCAGGGCCAACACCTCCGGTTACGTGACCTCGGTATCCAACAGGGCCATGATAAAGATAGCTAGAATGGCGGGCGCTCCGAACGATAAAAAAGCAGGGATAAGACTCCTAGCGAAGAGAGGGGACAAGGTGGAGGAGGGAGACCCGCTGTTTGAGATATACAGCAGCAGTGAGGCTAAGCTGGACGAGGCTCTGAAGATGTCAACCCTTCTCAAACCCTTCAGGATAGAAAGCATGATCTTGGAAGTCTTCGGGGAGGTAAGCACTGGCCTCGGCTCTCCAATCACTGGGTAGGTTCACGAAGACGAACTCATTGATGTAGTAGGGCTTGTCAGGACAGATATCATTCAAAAACTTCCTTATCAGCGAGAAGTCCTCGTCGGTCAGTATCGGGTAGCGAACCGTCCTGAAGAGGGTGAGCGAAAGGTCACATGCTATCCTAACGGATTCCATAAACGCCTCTCGATCAAATTTCCTGCCTATTATTCGGGAGTAAAGCTCTTTCTTCTGGGGAGGGGCCTTAACATCCACAGCAAAGCCGTCGACCAGGTCAACGATGTCCCTCATCACATCTGGTCTGGATCCGTTGGTGTCCACCCTTACAGGTAGATCTGCCCTGACCTCCTTGACGAACTTGATCAGCTCGATCAGCCCATCACCATAGATTGTCGGCTCTCCTCCCGTTATCACCACCATGTCCACGAACAGGTTGTTTTCGAGCTCCCACCTCAGGTCCTTGAGAGGTACCTCCTTAAATCTTCCAAGCACGAGCTCGTAGTTGTGGCACCACAGGCACCTGTAGTTACAGTACGGTAAGTAAACGACAAGGGCGATCCTGTTCGGATGGTCTATTCCGCTTACCAACGTTCCTGCTATCTTAGGAAACATGAACCTCTCTAGAACCCCTCCTCGAACCAGTTATAAACCCGCCTCTTGGGTGATCGATGAAGAAAGGTGCCGAGTGATCAGGAAAGGGCTTGTTCGACGCGATCACTTCTTGGCCAATATGAGCTTAATCACGAGATCCCCTTCCTTCACGGAAAGGTCCATCCAGTAGTATTTGTAGCTCTTCAGGTAATTAACAAGCTTCTTGTTGCTGATCATCTCGTTGAAGATCATCTCGACCAACTGTTTGTGGAACGTTCTGGTATAGTACCTGGCGAAGCAGGGGAGTTTCAACGACCATTCAATACCCTTCACATATACTGTCGGAAGAGAACCACCTTCCAGAGACTTCACATTAGGATCCTCAATCAGATGAAACTCGGCCCGAAGTAGGGCTGAGAGATCCCTCCTCAGGTTTTTCAGGTCTTCAGCTCCAAGTACATATCCGTTGCTCAGGAAGACATTACCACTCAGGTTTCCCAAACTTCTGACCTGGACAGATGAGCCGTTAAACCTGATCTCAAAAACCTGAGCCTTGCTGATGATCCTCGTCCTTCGATCAACTCCTAAAATCCCACAGTGAGCCAGTACGTCGTAGTAGCCTCTCATGTTCATTGGAGGGGGGTGCTGGTCCAAGAGGAAGTACTCGCCGTCCAACCTGACCCCCGCAACGACATGGCCAACGGGATCGTTCTCGAAACTTAGCTCGAACAAGTACACCTTTCTGAAGCCCATGTCTAGGAGCAGGGCATCGGTCAACAAGGCATAATCGGTGCAAATACCCGCTTCTCTCAGAACGGTTTCGTAGGGGGTCTGTATGACGTATCCTCTGTTTCCCTCAACCTTTACCGTGCCGTTGCTCCATATGATCACTTTAGGGGGGCTTTCCTTGGCCTTGGTGAAGTTGTAGTGTATGTGCTCATCCTCCCAGGACAGGATATTCCAGACGCTTTGTTGCTCGGTCTCTCCTCTGAGCTTATTCGCCAGCTCTTTGACCTTCCTGAGATTATCGGGAGATAGAGCGTAGTACAGTGCGCATTTAAGGTCATATCTCCAGATCTTAGCACATAATTTTTCTCGACTGATCTCACGAGGACTTGAGCTAAGCTTCACAGAGGCTTGGTGAGGAGATGGATGGCCAACTCCCCCCTGTTCTGAGTTAGCAGGTGCCAAATTCTTGGATACCTGATGGAGGCTTGCCCCAAGCATGTTCCAGTATACTATGGCCACCACTCCGACGATCAAGATGCCCAGTAGAGCCTTGGAGAGGTTCATCTCCTTGACTTAGACACGGCGGTCGCTTAAATGTTTCCTGACGCGACTAATGGAATTTAATTGAAAAATTTAGAAGAAGGTCCGGAGGTCTGGTCTAGGGAGGACTTAAAAATCCCTCAAGAAGCTCTCTATATCGCTCTCGCCGAAAATTCCCCTAGTCACCCAGTCTGATCTCCTGCTGTCCTGCCATACGTTCTCTTCTCCTTCATAGAGTCCTCTTTCGGCGTCACGTATCTTGATTCTTCTGGCTATCGGTCTGAAGTACCCCACAATTCTCGAGTAAACAGTGGTATCCTCACTCCCGCAGGCCGGGCACTTCAGCTTTTCCCCGACGAACTTTCCTCCGCAGTTGTTACACATGGTCAGGGTCGGGGTCAGCGTTATGTACTTGACCGGGTAGTTGGAGAATATCGACCTGACAAGCCTCTTCTTGGCCTCGACGCTCATCTTCTCCCCCAGGAATATGTGAAGCACTGACCCTCCAGTGGCGTAGTTCTGTGTGTGAGCGGACACATAGACCATTTTGGTCAGGTTCTTACAGCTGAAGGGTGGCTGGAAGCCTGAGGTGATGATCGGCCGTTCTTTGCCCCCAGACAGGTACAGCCCATCGACTCCCTTCCTGATTCTCTCCTCTAGGACACCTCGAAACATCTTGTACCTGCTCACATCCCCCCTCTTCAGATGGTGCAAGAGCTCCAGGTCCTTTTTAGCCAGGTATCCTGCAGCGGTCTCCATCGGAGCGTACTCCAAGTTCCAAGCAACCCCATCCCTTTCCCTGAACTCCTCAAGCTTGTCCAATATGTAAAAGGCCACCCTCTTGGCTATCTCAAGGCCTTCCTCTGAGAGAATTCCGTCCTTCACTCCAAAGTTTATCAGACCCTCATGTCCTCCTCCCAACGAGATGGTCGAGAAGTAGGTCTTCAGGCTCTCGTCGACGTAGTAGAAGAACGTCGGGTAGAGCTCCTTGTGCTCAAGTATGAACTTCCTCTTCTTGTTAAGCGCGCTTCTAGCGAACTCCAGAAGCTTGTCCATGTGTTCCAAGAGAGCCTCGAGGTTTCCCTTGTACAGGTAGCCCAGCCTGTTGAAGTTAAGCGTTATCACGCCCACGGAGCCCACTCCGGAGCTGTGCCCGAATATCGAGCCCGTGTGCGGAGTCCTCATGAGCTCCTCGAGATCAACCTGAAATCGGCAACAGAACGACCTCTGGAGCCTAGGATCTCTGTTTTCGAGGCGACCTATCTTCTTCAGCCATTTCTCATCGGAGAAAGGTTTACTCAGATAGTTCTCAAAGTACACGCCGCCAAAGCTATCCATGAGCTCCAGGAGCTTATCGAAGAGGGGACTCTCCCAGTTGAAGTCGTCCGTTATGTACACAGTTATGAGGGGGAAGGTCCAAGGCTTCCCCTCGGCATCACCCTCGGACATGACCTCGAAGAAGGCCTCGTTCACCTCATCGTAAAGCTCCGTGGGTATGTCGCTGAAGGTGACGGGCTTCAGGAGGTTGCTCACCAGGGGTATCGGCTCATCGGCCAGAGCTGGCGATGGTCCGCCTATGGTTATCGAGACGTTGGTGAACGGGGAATTCCCACTCCTGAAGTCGAGGTTTATGTTGTACACGAAACTCTGAAAAGCATTTTTGACGTCCTTGAAGCTCATCGACTTGTTGAGGATCTCCCTCTCATACCACACGTAGGCAGCCGCCACAGTGGTCAGATCGTTGAGGGCCACGGCCCCGGATACCTCCTGGCTGACCTTGAATATCATGTTCACCGCCTGGTCCAAGAAGGTCTTGAGATGCCTAGGTGGCCTGGACTTGACCGAGAAGGAGTTCTTGGACTTGAGTCCGTGTCTCATTATGTCCATCGCCGAGAACCCGGCGCAGTACGGGCTAAGCTGGCTCATCTGGTGGTGATACCACCAGCCCTCCTCGTGAAGTAGGCGCTCCTCCTCACTCAAAACCCTCTTCAGATAGTACTCCCTCTGGACGTATCCCGCTATTATGCCCGCAAGGCTCGGAAGAGAGTATATCAGATTAGCGTTGTGCCTGCTTATGTCTCCATTACGAAGATAGGCTTCTATCAGCTTGAAGAGGGTCTCCTCCTGATGTTTTGCTATTTCGATGACCTCTTGTTTCGACATAAATATCTCCTGGCTCCTAGTCCAAGGGACTCCTAATATAAGGATGCTGAATAAATTTCCACTCCGTTCAAGTTCTGAAATAGAACCTGTTGTTGGATCTTCTCATCAAGAGGTCGAACTCCCCCTAAAAGCTCTTTGATCTTGGCTCTAAGAAATCTCCAAAGATTAGAAGAACTCGATTCCCGTGTCAATTCTCCATAAGTCCGAGATTCTGCTCTGGAAAATCCCCTCATAACTTATCATTAACCCGCACGACATGATAACATCGTGCTCAGATTAGGGTAAAAATCGCAGACCCTATCACGACGGTGAGCTTACCCTCACAATCTCCTCCTTAAACTGGCTGGTGAGCCTCTAGAAGCTCCTAGGTTAACGATCTTCCAAAATTAAACTAACCGTCGTCCTAGTCCCTCCTTCTGATCCAACTCTTATCGGGTACCATCTCATGACGGGAACAAATCCTCGCTTAATCAGAGAGACATGCTCGGCAGTACCTCAGGGTTCTTCAGAAATTGGGGAGCTCTGATGAGCATCATTTTTATTTCCTTTCTAACGAGAGATGACAGGGCCTTCAAGGGGTGTTTCAATGAGGATCCTCTCGAAGAAATTCTCGCCTCAGGAGTACGAGGAGGAGATATTAAGGTTCTGGAAGGACAATGAGATTTACGATAAGCTGAGGAGATCTCTCTCCAGTGGAAAGAAGTTCTACTTCCTGGACGGACCCCCGTATCCATCAAGCGGTGAGCCCCATCCTGGAACCTGCTGGAACAAGTTCATAAAGGACACTGTCGTGAGGTACTGGAGAGCTAAAGGATATAACGTCAGAGATCAACCCGGATGGGATACACACGGGCTTCCAATAGAGGTAACCACGGAGAAGAGCTTGGGTTTTAAGACCAAGAAGGATATAGAAAGCTATGGCGTCGATAGATTTGTGGAGAAGTGCAGGGAACTGGCTCTGAGCAATCTGTCCAAGATGACCGAGAAGTTCGAGAGGTTGGGCGTATCCTTGAACTGGAGAAATCCCTATCTAACGCTCAGAAGGGACTACATAAATTCAGCCTGGTGGGGATTCAAGAGGGTGTGGGAGAGCGGCAGGTTGAAGCGTGATCTAAAGGTTGTTCATTGGTGTCCCCGGTGCGAGACCGTTCTCTCCGACTATGAGGTGCACGAGTATCAGATGCTGACCGATCCATCGATATATGTGAAGTTCCCGGTGGAGGGGAGCGCGAACACCTTCATACTGATATGGACGACCACGCCGTGGACCCTTCCCGCCAACGTGGCGGTCATGGTTCATCCGGACGAGGACTACGTCAAGGTAAGGGTTGCGGACGAGGTTCTGATACTAGCCGAGAGGAGGCTCGAACATGTGATGAGCGATGCTGGCGTCGAGGATTACGAGGTGGTGGAGAAGCTCAAAGGGAAGGATCTCGAGGGACTAAAGTATAGGAGCCCTCTCGAGGAGGAGGTTCCAGCTCAGGCGAAGGTGGAGCACAAGGTCGTCCTGAGCGACAAGTACGTCACGATGGAGGAGGGAACTGGCTGTGTGCACTCCGCTCCCGGGCACGGAAAGGAGGACTACGAGGTGGCTCACAGGGACTACGGCATGCCTGTCCTGAGCCCCGTAGACGATAAAGGGGTGTTCACGGAGGAGGCTGGAAAGTACAGCGGGATGTTCATAAAGGACGCTAACGGGCTGATAATAGAGGATCTGAAGAGGAAGGGCCTTCTATTCCATGAGGGAAAAATAACGCACAAGTACCCGGTGTGTTGGAGGTGCAAGTCCCCCTTGATAATAAGAGCTACCGAGCAATGGTACATACAGCTCTCCGACCTCAAGGACAAGCTGATAGAGGAGATCTCAAAGGTCAGGTGGGTCCCTGCTTGGGGAGGAGAGAAGAGGTTTAAGAACTGGCTCATGGAGCTTGAGGACTGGATAATATCTAGGCAGAGGTACTGGGGCACCCCCCTTCCGATATGGGTCTGTGAGAAGTGTGGCCACGTGGAGGTCATAGGAGGGGAAGAGGAGCTCGAGAAGAAGTCGGGAAAGGTTCCGGAAGACTTGCACAAACCCTGGGTTGATGAGATAACCTGGAGCTGTCCGAAGTGCGGAGGGCTAATGAGGAGGGTTCCAGACGTCGCCGATGTATGGTATGACTCGGGAGTGGCCTTCTTCGCAAGCTTAGGATATCCGAGGAGCGACGAGTACGAGAAGCTGAAGCCCGTGGACTTCATCGTGGAGGGACATGATCAGTTCAGGGGCTGGTTCTTCTCTCTGCTGAGGATGGGCTACCTGGTCTTCGGCAGCGCTCCTTACAGAACGGTGATGTCCCATGGGTTCATGCTCGATGAGAAGGGGGAGGAGATGCACAAGAGCAAGGGCAACTACGTCCCGGTGGGAGTCATACTGGAGCGCTACGGGGCTGATGTGTTCAGAGTCTTTGTCCTGTCCAAGGTGCCGTGGAGCGACCTGAGGTTTAACTGGTTCGGCATGGACGAGGCTAGGAGAAAGCTCAACGTGGTGTGGAACGTGTACGTGTTCATAACCGAATATGCGAAGCTTGCGGGAATGCCTGCTCCTAGGAGCGAGGATAGGTGGATACTGTCAAGGCTGAACAGTATGATCAGGAGCGTGGACGAATCACTGTCGAGCTACAGACTTCATGACGCCTTAAATGAGTTCCTCAACTTCATGGTCGACGACCTGAGCCACCTCTACCTCAGGGTAGTGAGGAAGAGGATAAAGAGCGATCCTACGGTTTCCGAGATTTTAAGAGATATAGCCGTGAAGACCCTGCCCATACTCGCAATATTCGCTCCCCTGACGGCTGAGAAGATATATCAGGAGGCCTTCAGGGAGGAGGGAAGTCCCGAGAGCGTGGTCATGCTGAGGTTCCCTGAGGTGGACATCAGCTCGATAGATGAGGATCTCGAGGCCAAAATGGAGCTGGCTAAGAGGGTGATAACGGCAGCGAACAGCATAAGAACAGAGAACAAGCTGAAGATAAGGCAACCGCTGTCAGAGCTCGTGA
>CAZGKA010000063.1:0-40427 GCA_964525965.1 uncultured Nitrososphaerota archaeon | reverse complement strand
TATCACGATCTGAGGAGTTCGCCTTGAAAACTCCTTCCTCAGCTTGTCAAGGACTCTCTCGTTGAACAGAAGGGATATCCTTATGTGATCCACATAAGCCAAGATCTTCTCCGTCGGATCACGCTTCCCGGCAATTTTTTCTATGACAAATAAATACTTCATTATGGAAGAAGATTTTATCCTGTTGCCCGTCTGTCTCGAGGCCTGTATAACCGACTCCAGCGTCAGAGCCACTCCTCTCTCCCTGGACGTGTAGACAAGAGATGCGAGGCTCAATCCCGGGGGAGCTCTCTCCATGCGGAGGACCCCTTTCACGATATCGGTCAACCTTTTCGATTCTTCCAGCAAGGGTCTGGATATGTGGAGCCTCGCGGATATGCGATCCAAGATGCAGGAGGATCTCCTTCTAACAGGATAGGGATACGAGTTCTTGGCTAGAAATAGGGGCACCTCCTGCTCTAGGCCCTCCTCAGCATACCCTTCGTACATCGATCACTTGAGGGAACGACTAATTAAATAATATTTCTAAAAATAAATTTAATTCAAACTATATAGTTCATTCCTCAGGGAGGGATACCGGAAACTTATCCCTGAAATTTCAGCAGAAGATAGATCTGATCTCCCGGATTAAGCCCCGCTAATAACTCTTCTTCTCCTTTTATTGTCATCCAAAGTCCGTAAAAGGAAATCTTGGCGAGTTTAGCGGTTTTTTCGTTCTCATATACGACACCTCTCATTACCAAGACATTTTCTCCTTTATCCTTGGGAGTTTCTCTGGTGAGCACAAGCTCACCCTCGGACCCTTTTTCAACTTTCATAATTCCCTCAGGTACCTCCAGATGGATTTTACCTCCTCCTTCGCTTTTTAGGGAAACCCTGATAAGTCTAAAGTTTGGATCTTTCTCCAAGGACTCAACCTTGACCTTAACCATGATCATTCCCCCTCATCTAGTCACACAAAAGAAGCTTTGGAGGTTTCTTAAACCTTCAGCTGGGCAGCTTAAAGAAATCGGAGGGCCCTTTTATGGTGGCATCTATTATGAGCTTCGACTGGGGCAGTGAAACCAAAAGCTTCCTCCCCTCCACGTTCAAATACCTTAGGTTGCTCCTGTCTAGGGATGAACCCCTCGCATTCCTGATAAATATGTAATCGTCCGGAACGTGGGCCCTCTGGTTCACCGCACGCATGACCGATTCGTAGTCGTGGACGTCGACATCAGAATCCACAACGATGACCCTCTTCAAGCTCCTGTGAGCATTGATTGCAGCTAAGGCGGCCAGGACAGCCTGTCCCTCGAACTCCTTCTCAATGCTTATGGCTACTTCTACCCATCGAGCGCCACCTGAGGTCATGGCGACGCCTTTCACCTTGCAGTACCTTGAGACCTCCTCCAGAATCTTAGCTTCAACGGGTAGTCCCATCAGGAGCTCGTGTTCGTGTCCGGCTGGAAGGATAGCGTAGTATATGGGGTCCTCTCTCATGAAAATCCTGTCGACGACGAACACAGGCTGATCTCTCACAAGGTCTTTGCCCAAAATCTCATAGAAAGGACCCTCCTTGGCCCGCACCCCGGATCTTATCCTTCCAACCAGTACGATCTCTGATCTAGCCGGAATTACCAGATCTTCGTCCATACAAGCTATTTCAACGGGTCTCTGCTGAATTCTTCCCGCCAGATCAAGTCTGTCCACATCTTCGGCTGGTGTTGCGGCGGAAATCATAAGCCCGAGTTCTGATCCTATTGACACAGTTACGGGCAAGTCTTTACCGGATCTATCGGCTTCTACAACCTTCTTATAGAGAAATCTTCCTTCTACAGCTCTTACAGCGAACTCCCGCGGTCCGAGAACCATCATCCTATGGTAAGATAGTGAGAAGAAGTCTCCTTCCTTGTCGTGCACTATGAAAATGCCGCTGGTCACGTATCTTCCCCCCTCTCCCCTGTAATGCTTCAGTATAGGCAGTGTCCTGACATCCATCCTTTCAGAGGGCTCCTCTTCCAGCGGAATACGGCCATGTGAGATCTCCTTGGTCATGCGATCCCTGCCTCTCAGGGCTTCCAAGATCCTTGCTGAAATTTTCTCTTCTTTTTCTACGTTTAAGAGGCCAGCTATCAAAGACCGATTATTCATGAGTCCTCCTGCAACTTTAACCTTCGAGATCTCTCCGTCGGGAAGTACCGGGTTCTCAAAGATCACTGCCCCTTTCCCATCACGGGCCTTAAGCACCTTAGCTAATTCGTATATGACCGAGAGAGGTCTGCTCTCCTTGTAGAGAAATCCGAACTGTTCGCTCCTGTGTAAGAGTTCTCTCAGGTCGCTCATCCTAACAAAGTCTCCGGGGTTTATTTTATCTATTACCTCAGGACTTTCCTGCTGGTGACTGGCCAGTGCTCTCCGACAGGCCACGGTTCATGAGGGAGAAATTTATCGAGGAGCTGTTCTCGCTGGAGGAAGGTCAACGCGCTAGGATAGCTGGATGGGTATATCGAAGGAGAGAGCTCGGTGGAGTTGTCTTTGTAATCCTGCGAGACTCTACTGGTGTTGTTCAGGTGGTCTTCAAGAAAGACCTCTTGGGAGAAGAGCAGATGAGGCTAGCCAGGAGGTTAACAATAGAGAGTTCCTTAGTTGTTGAGGGCGTTATTCACAGAGATGAGAGAGCACCCGGGGGAATGGAGCTTCATGCCACCAACCTGCAGGTCTTCAACCTGGCTGAGGACTTTCCTTTGAAGAAAGATACCAGCAAAGAGGTTCTCTTTGACTACAGGCATCTCCACCTGAGAAGTAGGAAGGTGCAGGCCCTGCTGAAGATAAGGAGAACGTTCATCAGATCGCTGCTCGATTGGTACGATGATCACGGGTTCACGAGAGTTGAAGCCCCAACCTTTGTTCAAGCTGCCGTTGAGGGAGGGGCCACCCTCTTCAAACTGGACTACTTCGGAAGGGATGCTTATCTGACTCAGAGTTCTCAGTTCTACCTGGAAGCCCTTATATTCGCGTTTGACAATGTATACACCATACAGCCTAGCTTTAGAGCGGAGAAGTCGAGAACGAGAAGACATCTTACCGAGTTCTGGCATTTCGAGGCCGAGATGGCTTGGGCCACTCTTGAGGACATGATGGATGTGGTCGAAGACTCCCTCAAGTACGCGTGTGAGAGAACCTATGAGGAATGCGAAGGAGAGCTAAATCTCCTAGGCAGGAAGTTTGAACCCCCTTCGGGGGAGTTTCCCAGGATATCCTACGATGAGGCGATAGAAATAGCCAGGAGGAAGGGGGTGAGCATCAACTGGGGGGAGGACCTCAGCACAGAGGCCGAGAGAGCAATTTCCCTGGAGTTTAGCGAGCCCGTCTTTGTGACCAGATACCCCAAAGCCACCCGAGCGTTTTACCACAAGGTAGATCCTGAGGATGATAGAAAAGTACTATGCGCGGACCTCCTAGCCCCAGAAGGAATAGGGGAAATCGTGGGTGGAGGTCAGAGGATAGACGACCTGGACGAACTGGTGAAGAGAATACGGGAGGAGAACCTGAACCCGGAGGATTATTACT
Source organism: uncultured Nitrososphaerota archaeon (assembly GCA_964525965.1). Lineage (GTDB taxonomy): Archaea > Korarchaeota > Korarchaeia > Korarchaeales > Korarchaeaceae > Methanodesulfokora. Next base: position 36,875 of record CAZGKA010000063.1, on the reverse strand, counting down.
GGTACTTGGACCTAAGGAGATACGGATCGGTGCCCCACTCCGGATTCGGTCTAGGGGTGGACCGGACGGTCTGGTGGATCTCTGGAGCAGAGACCGTTAGGGACGTGATCCCCTTCCCAAGGACTCCCACCAGGCTAAAACCTTAACTCTTCAAGCTTTCTTTTTCTGTCCTCTGTAATCCTTTTATCGAGCATTTCCAGAAATGCGTGTGCTCTTTTCTCCCCTAAAATGGGTTTTAAATCCGCATATGTGGCCGAGAAAACTCTCCTCAGTGAACTGAACCTCTTAATGAGTTTATCGGCGAGTTTGATTCCTATCCCCGGAAAGCTGCAGAGCACATATATGGCGGCTTCATAATCATTTTTCAACCTGCCCACATGCTTAACTAAAACAGGCTCCGATTTCTTCTCCGTCTTAGAAGCTAAGGACGCTAAGAATTCCACAAAGGAGGATCTATCTCTCACCTGTACGACGGAGATATCATTGAATATCAACGATGCTATAGTAGAATAGAATATCTTCTTCTCTCTGTCGTCTAGGATGCCTCCCGGGTCGCCCTCAACAACTATTACCACCTTATCAAACAGGTCGCTCATCCTCTCCGCTTGGTTGAAAATCCGACCATCGTACACCGATTTTATGAAGTCCGCTACGGATTTCCTCTCCAAGCAGATCTTACCACCTATTAGGTAGTCCCCCGGCTCAAACTGTTTCTTCTCAACCCACAAACCTTTCTTCCTCAGCATAATTACGATCTCGTCCGGTTCTCGGCTTTCAACGATTATTCTTCTCATCAACACCCTCCTTTAATGTGAAGCGCTTCATCTCTTCGAGGAGCTTCTTCTTAAGAAGGACTATCTCCTCCATGACATTCATCGAGGCAATCTCGTCAGCTATCATCCCCACAGATCCTCCATCCACCCTCACAGTACCTCTGAAGATGAAATCTCTCCCCAGGATTCTGTCCCTCAGCTCATCCGTTGGAAACCTATCTTCCTCCAGGGCGTTCATCTCTATCTCCTTGAGCATCTCATCTAGGGTCTTACCTAGAAACTTCTCGAGCGCAGAGTCAAGTAAGATGACTCTCAGAACGCCGGTCCCATCCTCAACAGTCATGAACATACTCGCTCTAGGAAAAGCTTCGACGCCCTCACCGCACTCCTCGCACGTAAAGCGCCCGTACTCCTTAATGACCTCTCTACCGCAACTAGAGCAATACCATCTTATAAAAACGTCGCTCATCTGAGTTATAGTTCCTCTAACCTCGGCAGAACCCCTAGATAAATCCTCTATCCAGCTTCTCGGATACAAGGCGCTCAGACATTTCTCCCTCTCACGATCATCCAACTGGTTCTCTAAACGCCGTATGATCTCTATTTCTGAGTCCTTTCTCAGCACTATTTTTCGTACAGATCCTTCTCCATAAACGATAGCCCCCTTTATCCGTATCACAGCAGGACACGCTCTGCTAAGGGTATCCGCGGCATCTTCCCACGCCTTCCCCACAAATAGGACGTTTCCTCTTCTCAAAACGAACCTTAAGAGTCTGAGCAAGCTTCCTCTTCTTGTTCTAGTAGTCTTAATTCCAGTGATGAACACGAGCTCTCCCTCTATGTCCTCCTTAGATTTGGGCAAGGGTTTAATTGAGCTCCTAACAGTACTATGAAGCTCGGGTACATCATCTCTGAACCTTAATCTGAAATTCTCGAGAACTACTCGGTCTCCCACGCTTATAGATCTAATAAGTTCGGTTTTTTCGTCCCACAGGACCACCCGTACGCCATCATCATTTTCCTCATCCCTGATTATGAAAGAGAGGAGGCGGCCGGTGGAGCCGTCCTTCCTTTCGAATTCCCTGATATCAAATATGGCTGATACAACACCCAAAACGTCGATCTCAGGCGCCTCGGTCTCGAATATCTCAGAAACCTTCAGGGGTCTGTGGATGGGCGATGGATAATCCGGGAACTCTCCCTCTAGGACTTCCAGTTGAGCGCTTGAGTCCAGATTTGCAACAACCTCAGAACCTCTTTTCCCTATCCGTACGCCCTTTATCCTCACAACATCACCTTCTTTCACTTCTCCTGCCCTGATCTTCTCAATTAAGCTCTTGGACCATACGACAACGCGGACCGTACCGCTCTTGTCCGCCAACAGAAACTCTCCCCTCTCACCCTCCGACCCGTCTCTACCTCTAAACCTAAGAACTCCATACATTTTAGTAATTCTGCCCTCCAACACGGCCTTTTTCATACCGGGAGTCAGCTTGTCGACGGGGACAGGACCGGACGGCTCCTCCTTGGGACGATCCTCAAGAAAACTGATTCCTAGATCATGAGCTACTAGGTAAAGGGCTCCTTCCTCGTTAAGTATGCCGTCATACTCTTCGACGTATTTAGATACCATCTCCATGATCTCATCTCTGGTTCTTCCAGATTTAGCAACGACCAAAGCCAGCAGTTCCTCGAAGGACCGTTTCGTCCTACCCACCTCACTTCATGACTTCTACTATCGAGGGCTTTCCAAGACCACCCTCCACCCTGAACCCGGCCCCCAGTATTCTCTCGCAAAGCCACATGTTCGACTTAGCATGCATGCTCAGCTCGGAGATGCCAACTCTTCCACCGCCGGCTATCGCTAAGTAGGGAAGTATCATGTCTCCCATGTGCCTGTCGAAAGCCATGCCAGATCTCAGCTCAGCAAGGAGCTTGTTAGCAGCTTCCCTTCCGACGACTTCGCTGGGCTTCCCTCTCTCCCCAAGAGAGTCGGCCCCCACAACCGTTTCACCTTTCGCCCAAAGAACTATGCCGGCGCCGGGTCCTAGATGATTGTTTTGACTCCACAGCCTCTCCACCTCGACAGCAATGCCCTCTTTCTGGAGGATCTCCTCCGCGGATCGTGCGATTCTCTCCACCACATGACGTGGGAGTTTGACGGCATGAGCGACTCCATGGACGATTTTCGCCCAACCCCTGAACTTCACATGATCCATTTCATGGATCTTTGATGGAAGGAGCTTAAGGGTAATCAAACCTCCCCCGCGTGGATAGTGCCCTCTCTTGTGAAGTTCTATCTCACACCTCACACCCAAAAGCTTCAGGTTCTCGGAGAAGACGAACCTCATGTAGTCTATGAGGGGGGCCATTCTTACGTCGGTACCTCCTCTGAGCCTCAGGATCAGGGGGGACCTAAGTATCGCAGAAACCGGGGTTACAGCTTGGATTAAGAGAGATAAGCTACCCGCAGTACCAACATCAAAGGAAAACTCACCACCTGTCACTTTTCCTGGAGCGAAGACTATTTCCTTGGACCCTATGTGGAGTCCTCGGCAATCCGCGTTGCTTATGCGGGAGAGCATCTTCACAGCGGTTAGATGTTGTGCCTTGAGGCCAGGAGGTTTTCTGTTGGCTCTTATATTGAAGACGCGCACCGGTTCTCCTGCGACTATTGATAGGGCTATTGAGTAGCGTAGGATCGATCCTCCGCCCTCACCGTAGCTTCCATCGATCTCTATCATCAGTCTTATAAGTCAGATGTTTGTCCTCTTAAACTTGCAGGGAGAGGGAGTGGCTCGTCCTCGCCTAATTGTTCATGAAGTGAACGGTTTTTACGTGGCCTTAGTTCTCAGGGAAGGTTTCCTCCTCGGGAACACGATACCCGTGGAAAATCCTGAGGTCGCCGCAAGGCTTCTCCGGGAATCCTTCCGGAGGGCTTGGGGATCAGTTCCTCTCCTCGATAAGGGGGTTGATGGGTTAGATGTAGCCGAGGAGATATACAGGGGCTTCCTTGGCGAACCAATAAGAATAGATCTCCGAAAAGTAAGGCTCCCTCCCCAAGATAAGCTTAGAAGGGTGGTGAGATCCCTACTCCTAATCCCGCGAGGAAAGGTCACGACTTACCGAGCCGTATCAGAGGTGTCCAATGTACACCCTAGGACAGCAGGCCTCATGCTCTCCAGAAATCCCCTTCCAATAGTATATCCATGTCATCGAGTCGTCAAAAGTGACCTCAGCCTAGGAGGGTACAGCTACGGTCTGGACAAGAAGGTCCTTCTTCTTAGGAGAGAGGGCGTCGAAGTAATTAACTCTAAAAAGGTTTCTCCAAGAAATATCCTTTGGTCCCTTAAAGAAGGAGGGTGCTAAACTTGAACCTAGTTCCGCGGCCGGTGTTCGCCATAGACTTCGGCACCAGCTTGGTGAAGTTCGGCCCTGTGTGGAGAGGAAGATACCCAGACATAATGGACAACAGGGGATACTTCCCGAAGATATCCAAAGTCTCCGCTGAGATAAGAGGGATAAAGACTGAGGAAGTTGTAGTGGGGCCCGAAGTCTCCGAATATTTGGAGTCCAAGGCAGACCTGTCGAGGCTCCACTATCCGATGAGGAACGGCGTCGTGGAGAGAGATGACGTCAGGGGCTGGAAGGTCATCCGTAAGATCATCGAATATGCACTCAGGAAGTACTACCCCGGGCCGAAGACGCCGAAAGGGGAACCGTTCCAGGGGTTCTTCTTGGTGGTGGCCTTGGCAGCACAGTCCCCTGTCTACATGTACGAGAAGATGTTCGACATAGTGAAAGAGGCGAACTCCTCATTTGGCGGTGGCCTCGTCAAAGCGGCGACCATAGTTCCCCAACCTCTAGCTGTCGCCATCTCCGAGAAGGCTGTCACATGCACGGTCATAGAGGCAGGTCATGGAAACACTCAGATAACGCCGATAAGCAGGGATGTCATCAGATCAGCCCTCATACCTCTGAACAGAGGGGGATCAGACTCGGATAAGATAACGGCCCAGATCCTGAAGGACCTGGGGTACTCCGACCTAGCTCGTGAGGAGAAGTTCGTCAGGACCTTCAAGGAGATGACCGGACTCGTTCCTAGGGAGCTGAACTCATCAATAGAATGGGCGAAGTCCCATCCTGGGGCTGTTAAGAGTGAGTTCTCTATACCCGGAACGACTGTTAAGATAGATTTTGGTGATAAGGCGTGGATGAGGTTCCTGATAGGGGAGTACTTCTTCAACCCATCTCATGAGGTTTTCCAGAGCTATTACACTAGGGGCTTCACTCCTCCGAAGGACACAGTGGTGGGAGGCGAGGTCATACCCGGCAGCGTGGATCTGGGGGAGGCCGTCAAGATAGCGATCTCCAAGACCCCCATAGAGATCCAACCAGCTTTGCTCAGGAGAATAATACTGTCCGGTGGGGCCTTTAACTGGAAAGCTCCAGCAGGCCTCGAAGGAATAGCCGTTAGCTCTCCGGAGAAACTCAGAATTTTGCTCAAGGCAAGAGGCATGGACTCCTCACCAGCGATGATCCGGGATCCTCAGTTCAGCGTCTGGAGAGGTGCTATAGTGTACGGAGCTTACATACCGGAGGACCTGTCTTGGGACTGGAGCTCTATGGAGGGTTGGTTGTATCTCGAATGAGCTCCATGAACCGGAGGGCGTCATCCTTCATGTAGACGTTGTTGAACATCACATAGGCGACCTCAGCCTCTCCAGATAATTTTGCGACTTGGAGGAGCTCCTCATCGCTATATCTGTGCTTATAAACAATTCTCCCTCCTTTTCTCGTTCCATGAAGCCTAAAATAGAGGATATCTTGGACGCTAAATACTCTGTCGAAAAGCGGGTCGGTCACGTGTATCACGCCGACTGATGATAGGATCCTTCCAAGCTCGCCATGGGAAAACCAGCTCGGATCGCGGACCTCAAGACCTAGAACGAAGTTCCCTCTCTTGATCGACTCGAAGAACTCTACCAGATTCTTAATGTTGCTTTCGGTCGCTTTAAATGAAGAAGGAGTCTGGAAAATTATTACTGAGGGTTCTAATGGAGATATGGCCGATAAGAACTCCTCCCACAGATCTAAATTTTTGTCAGACGGTCTCAGGAACCCCATTCTCTCATCATCCGGAAGCCCCTTCTTCTTCCAGAAGGAGCTCCTCGGATCGTGGGTAAAGCCCATCCACGCTTTCACGGTGAACTCGAAGTCCGGAGGAGCCTCCTTCCTCCACTTCTTCATAAGATCTTTTTTGGGAATTGTATAAAAGGTCTTCTGAACCTCTACAACCGAGAAGAGGGAGAAGTACTTCTTTCTAGAAGTGCAGAAGCCGCAACAACCTACTTTGATGAGGGGCGCCAACGTCCTTACCCTTTATAATGAAGCGGTCTTTACTCCTTAAAGTGTCTTTCATGGTGTCCCCGGAGGTCCTCAGGATAGCAGAGGATATAAGGAGTATGAGGATACGGGGGGCCGGCTACATAGCCAGATCAGCGGCCCAGGCTCTGATGAAGGAGGCTTCTCAGTCGAAGGCCAAGGACAGCGACGAGCTGATAAGGGATTTAACGGAAGCCGCTCGGATCCTCCTCCACACAAGGCCTACGGCAGTTTCCCTTCCCAACGCCATAAGGTATGTAATGATTAGGGCCTATCAGCTTCACGAGAAGGGCCTTCCCTTAGAGGATCTGCGATCCGAAGTCATAAAGGTCGCTGAGAAGTTTATAGAAGCCTCAAAGATAGCTATCAAGAAAATAGCCGAATATGGGTCAAAGAGGATAGAAGATGGGGACTTAGTGATGACCCATTGCCACAGCACAGCAGCCTGCGCGGTCCTCCTGAAGGCGTGGGAGGAAGGAAAACGGTTCAAAGTGATCTCAACGGAGACAAGGCCGAGATATCAAGGACGCATAACAGCCTCAATCCTGTCTAGAGCCGGAATTCCCGTGACCTTGGTCGTGGACTCAGCGGCACGTTTCCTTATGGAGAAAGTCGATAAGGTGGTCGTTGGGGCAGATGCTGTAGCGGCCAATGGAGCTGTAGTAAACAAAATAGGGACCTCACTGATCGCCTTGGCCGCGCATGAGGCGAGGGTCAACTTCTTTGTGGCCGCGGAAACATACAAATTCTCCCCTGAAACGATGTTGGGATCTCTGATAAAGATAGAGGAGCGCTCTCCTTTGGAGGTTGTTGACGAAAAATTCCTCAAGGAGAACCCCAACGTGAAGGTGTTGAACCCCGTATTCGACGTAACTCCTCCAAGTTATATAGATATAATAATCACGGAAAAGGGAGTTATTCCCCCAGGAGCGGCGATTCTGATCCTAAAGGAGGAGTTCGGCTGGTTCTCCAACGTAAAGCTCCCAGAGTTTTTGAGGTCCTAATCAATAAAGCAAGCTCCAGGTGGTTATGTGGAAATCCATCTAGAAGGGGCCGTTATGGTGAGATCGCCCCTATATTTGAAGATAAAGAGGGGAGAAGTGTTCATCTGGAGATGTCTCTTGGACGAAGGGTCAGTCTTCAGGGTGGATGAGGTGGGCGTACCTGTTCTCGTGGAATCCAAAAATGGTGCTGATATTGAATTATCGGCAGGTGAGATCAGAAGAACCTCAATACCGGAAGAATGGTCTTATCTGGTTGAGGAAGGGGTCGAGGAAAAAACCCTAGTTTTGGGGGAAACAGACGTCGGCAAGAGCAGCCTAATAGTTTACACGATGAACACCATAGTCTCTAGAGAGGGGGGAGAGGTTTCTCTTCTCGATTCAGATATAGGTCAGAAAGATCTGGGTCCCGTGGGGACAATATCACTGGCCTCTTTTCGTGAGGGTCCCATTCTACCCTGGTTAAAGACCCCCGAAATCTCATACTTCGTCGGAGATAAGACCCCCCGTGGGAACTTCACGTTGATGCTGGCCGGGGTCTCTCTATTGGAGAGGAATGCCAGAGCCCCGACCTTCATCAACACCACCGGCTACCTACGGGATATGGCCGCTGTGGAGTTGAAGCTTAGAAAAATAGAGTTGCTCGAACCACAACTCATAGTAGGAATAGAAAGCGGGTCGGGAGCCGTCTCGAGGCTCCTAAACAAAGTTCCTCCTTACTATAGGAGGATCGTGCTGAGATGCCCTCCGCAGGTTGGACAAAAGTCCCGGGATCTAAGAGCGTCGTTAAGAAAGGCCAACATATCCAAGTATTTGCGCGGAGCATCTGAGTTAGACCTATGTGTAGAGGAGATCTTCATTCAAGGGTTGGAGCTGGAAAAGGATGAGGTCTTATCTAAATGCTTGGGCGTTGAGGTATATCGCTCCGAGGAGAGAAAAAATATCATAAAAATAATTTCTTCTGAACGCCCTGCTGAGGAAAGAATTTTATTTTTAGAGGAGATGACAGGTAAGAGGGTGGAGGTTTGGGATCTAACCTTTTACAGGAACCTGTACACGGGATTATTAAACGAAAGAGGTCTGTGCATGGGGGTTGGGCTCATAAAAGACCTTTCAATCAAGGAAGGGAAAATAAGCGTCCTTACCACCGTATCTCACAAACCCAAGGGCCTGAGGTTGGGGAAGCTGAGGTTCTCCGAGGACGGTGAGGAGATTGTTCCTTCCAAGCATAAAGAATAAAGAATCCTTAATCCGTAGGAGAGAAGGAGAGCTTGCGCGAGCGAGAGAACTTGTTCTTTCAGCTTTAGATAGAGCTTTAGCAGCCGTGGACTCATATCATGCCGTCGAACGGAACGTCGAGAGGAAATCTTCGTCGAGATATAATATATGCGGCGTTATAGAGGAAATTCCAGATAAGGTGCTCGTCGTCGGCGCTGGCAAAGCCTGCCCCAAGATGGCGCTAGCTGTGGAGCAAATTTTCAGCGATAAACTCTCTTATGGATTCGTGAACGTGCTAAAAGGAACGGAGAGTGTGATCAGAACAGCTAAGATAAAGCTGAATCCTGCAGGACACCCCCTCCCAGACGAGGGCAGTCTCGAGGGGGCCAAGGAGATCCTGAACCTCATATCAAAGGCGCATCCAAATGAGTTGCTGCTAGTTCTGATATCTGGTGGAGGCTCAGCATTAATGGAACTTCCCATGGAGGGCATATCCTTAGAGGATCTGATAAAAACCAACAAAGTTCTCGTGTCTTGCGGAGCGAACATCAGAGAGATAAACACGATCAGAAAGCATATCTCGAGGATAAAGGGAGGCCGATTGCTACAAGCAGCGAGATCAGACAGAGTCATATCTCTGATAATCTCCGATGTAGTCGGGGATCCTCTGGACTCCATAGCATCAGGACCGACGGCTCCTGACGAGACGACATTTACTGAAGCCCTGGAGGTGATTCACAAGTATTCTCTGGAGGACAAGCTTCCTGATTCCGTCCTAGAGGTTATAAAGAGAGGAGTAAGAGGGGAGATACCTGAGACCCCCAAACCCGGCGATGCGCTCTTTGATAAAGTGTCTAACTACATAATCGCTAACAACAGACTGGCAGTTTGCACGATGGAGTCATTCTTGAAGGATAAAGGAGTAAATGTCCTCAACCTAGGATCAAGGATCGAAGGAGAGGCCAGGGAAGTAGGTAGAGTTGTGGCATCGATTCTCAAATCAATGTCCACAGATTCCTTACCATTGGAACCACCAGCGGCCTTGGTGTTCGGAGGGGAGACAACAGTGACTCTGAGAGGGAACGGTATCGGTGGTCGAAATCAGGAGCTCGTTCTGGCGATGGTGGAGGGATTATCCGAGACGGGAACGGTTGTCGCGGCATCTCTCGGCACAGATGGTATAGATGGTGTTTCGGATGCTGCCGGAGCTCTAGCAGATAGCATGTCTAAGGAGGATTCGTCTAGGCTCGGAATGAAAGCATCAGACTACCTGAACAGAAACGACTCCAACACCTTCTTCTCTAGACTCGGAGATGTCATCTTAACAGGCCCAACGCTCACAAACGTAACCGATATATTCGCTTCAGTTGTTCTGGGATGAACAAAACGCCTCTTTTCCTAAAGATTTAAATCTGTCCTCTCTCTATATCCCTCACAAGGTCTTAGGGATCAAGATGCCTCGAAGGAATCCTAAACCTATGAATGATCTTTCCAGTTGGAAGGGGAGGTTAGGCAGGAAAGCAAGCGCCGTCATATACATGAACCAGCAACAGGAAAGCAAACCGCCCATCGAGCCAGGAACTGAGATCGAGGTTTTGATTTCGTCGGTTACGAGGAAAGGCAGAGGAGTTGGTAAATACAAGGGAGTCACCGTAATAATAAACGGAGCGGCTGATCCTGGCGAGACTGTGCGTGCGCGCGTAGTTAAGATGAAGGACAACAAGATAATAGCTGAGGTAGTGGACTACTGAACGATGAATCTGGAGGCACTTCTCCGCAAACTTGATCTGAGTCAGTACCAGGCCAAGGCCCTGTTATCTCTGATAGAGCTCGGAAGACCAGCTACCGTTAAAGAGATCTCCAAGCTGTCGGGCGTTCCCCTTACAAAGCTATACTCTGTCTTAGAAGATCTGCAAGAAAAGGATCTCATAAGGCTCTCAGGAGTGAAGCCCCTGAAATACACAGCGATCTCGCTGGGAGAAGCTATAGCACGACTGATAGATCTCAAGGTCAGAACACTTCTCTCTTTGTACGAGGTGTTCGTGAGGGAACTACCAAAGAACGAACCGCTCTTTCTTTTGATATCGCGCGATTTGGACGGTGGCTTTACCATGACGGACCATGAATCATGCGTGAGGGCTCTACGCCTCATAGCTAGGACCCAAGAATCCCTCACCGTGCTGATGCCCGAGGACCTCTCGATAACCTTGGCCAAAGAGCTGGGAGAAATCCTCATTAAAAGAGATGTAAGGGGAGTGCTTGATCCTCGGAGCCCTATGAGAGAATACTTGGGTGATTTAAAGACCGTACGTTTCGCGGAAAACACCGAGATAATAGGCGTGGGATCCCAGAGGGTGGCCTTTTTGGGGATATCCAGAAAAAATCATGCTCGGGGGGTGCTTCTAATGGGTTCCCTCACAAAAGTTTTTGATCAGGTATATTCGTCATTCCTCAGGAGATCGGTATCCCTCGGACCTTCCCCAAGATCAGCGGAAGGTGCTTAGAAAATGACCGAAAAAAAGGAAGATCTCGATGTGATATTTCTAGAGTTGGCCTCTGTGCTGGATTTAGCTAGGCTTCTCAGCAGCAGCACGGATCCGGTTCCTCTTCTCCTCTTCTACTCTAAAAAGCGAGAAGCGCATATAATAGGAACTTTTGTGAAGACTTTGGAGGTCAGTCAGGCTGATGTGTTCGCTTTCGTGGAGCTGAATGACTTCTCAGAAGATTACAGGTTTCTAGTTTATAACGTCGATGAGACCAGCGAGTCCTGCAGATTTGTATCTAACGTGGCCTTTCTAGGAAAATCTCTATTCCCTATAGCTAGGCTGAGAGCTGAGCCCTCATGGTTCAAGCCAGAGCAATAGTGGCCTTGGTGCTTCTGCTTGTTCTGAGCTCAGCGGTGACCCTAGCACTATATCCTAAAGTGAGCAAAGCCCATCATCTAGTCATAACTCGCTCCACATATGATCCAAGGAGAGAGAAGCTCTCCATCACTGTAGAATCAGAAGGGGGCCCCTGTAAACTCAAAGCGTTAATCGTGAATTGCGGCGGATCAATAATATCGATACCTCTGGGTAGAACAGTGGAAAACGTGACCTCCTTCTCTGTAAAAACGAATCTCAGTGAAGGATGCCTGATCTCAGTTGTAGCTGAAGATGGTGCATGGGCCTCCTTCAGGGAAGAAGGGATAAGTGCCGGGGGCGGGCTTTGAACCCGCGACCTCCGGATATCCCATCGAGCCCCTCCTCAACTCTTTTCAATGGAGATTATGAGTCCGGCGCTCTGACCAGGCTAAGCTACCCCGGCACCAAGGCTCTCAAAGGTGAGGAGTTTAAAAAACTTTCTAGTTCGTTACTACCAATATTTCCTTGGGAGGAAAAATAACCCTAAAATATACAAACCTTCTCTAGTTCTCCCGGGTGAGGGGGTAGGGCCGGGGATCTAGCCGGTCCCTGTGACTGGAAGGCTAATGCCAGGGCCAGTAACCTGCCCGGGCGGCTGAACCCCCTCAGGGGGAGGGTTCCTTGGTCTGGCCGATGAGCACTCCGCCTGGGTGGGCCGCTGGTGGAGGTAAGCCGCCCGGAGGGGCGGCTGAACCTCCTCTACCGCAGAACTGGGTCAGGCCCGGAAGGGAGCAGCCCTAATGCGGACAGTTGGCGCTGCCCGTGCGTCGGAGTGGAGGTTAGATCAGGGAAGGTACCTCTCCCGGGGGGTTGGTCCACCGGGCGGGGGCCCCTCACCCCCATCAGGTGAAGTTTAGGGGTCTTAAAGGAGCCTTCCTCGATTGAGTCATGCTGTTGGTGACAACAACCTTACCGACTGCCCTTCTCCCACCAGCACGAGATCTGCTAGGCGACAAAAGAGACCAACTTCAACAACACCTGGGACAAGTTTAAGTCTCTCGTATGTCCTCGCTGGATTGTTTAATGGCTTCAAGAAGACATCTAGGATGTAGTTACCGTTTTCCGTCACGAAGACGCTTTCACCTCTTCGTCTCAAAGTGGTCCTACCACCGGTTAGCTCGGAGATCTTCTTAGCTGTATTTAGCATCCCGAACCTTATCACCTCCACAGGAAGGGGCTTGTTCGTACACAACCGCCTGACGACCTTCGTGTGGTCCACTAGAATGACGTATTTCTCCGAGGATTCAGCCAGTATTCTCTCTCTAGTTAGAAAACCCCCTCCTCCCTTGAGGAGGTTGAGCTGCTCGTCGACCTCATCAGCGCCATCGAACGTTATATCGACAGGCTCGAATTCCTCCTCGCCCTCTACTGAGAGCCCCAATTCCCTAGCAATCTTCCCTATAGCTCTCGAGCTCGCAACGAAGTCAATTTTTCTTGAAATGGGATCTTTCGATAGCTCTCTGACGAACACCTCCATTGTCGTTCCAGACCCAAGGCCCACCCTCCGGGGCTCCTCCTCCTTAAGGAGTCTCACCGCCTCTTTAGAAACTAGAAGCTTCTCTTCATAGATGCCCATCGGTTCACACACCTCTAACAGACGATCTCAATGAGATCTCCATCCTCAAGTTCGAAATCAGGACCAACCCTCATGGGGCTGTAGGGAAGCCTTTTGCTCCAAACTTTGGCATATCTAAATCTCCTGTAAAGCTCTTCATGGATCATCCTAGCGACATCTAGAGCAGTGGAGCCTTTCTTGACGATAAGGGCCTTTTCAGAAGCTCTTTTCTCTATCCTAGTTCTTGTGTAAACTCTAATGAGGCCTAGGGCGTCCAACACTTTCTTGCCCAGGATCTCCTTGTCAATGGTGGAGTTGCTGGTGAAGGGCACTATGTCTATGAAAAACTCGTAACGTGACCTGAGAAACTTCATGCTCTCCTTGTCCAAGAGATCGCCTCTGGATACGAACAGAACTGAGGGCTTGTATCTGCTCTCTCTGAAAAGAGCTGATTCTACATCGGAAAGGCGAACCCTTCCCTCTATGTCGACGTAGGCGTTTCGAATACCGTACCTCTCTAGAAGCTCTCTCACGTCACTCTCTTTACAGTCAACTAGTACACCTTTTCTCCTTATTATAATGCCGGGAGCAGCTCTGCTCCTCTTAACGCGAACGAACCCTTCAGGCCTTCTGAGCTCTATACCGTGCTCCGAGAGCACCTCCAGTATGGACTCAAGGTCCTTCAACGAGCGGCTGCTGACGACAATTCCTATGGCATCGGCGTTGTAAGCCAGCGTCATGGCGAGGTTTGTAAGCCGCCCTCCTCCTATAATGATCGGAGGAGCCTCTACTATCTGAATTTTAGCTCCTGAGAACTCCATCATACCCTCCTCAGGCCTGTTAACAGTTGTGTAGGGGGTGCTGGAGATCTCCGGTCTGGCGTTGGTGAGCAGGGAGAGCAAGGTGCTTCTTCCCGAGTTAGTAAAACCTATCAAGACGAGTTGAGCGGCACCCTTCTTCTCTACCGTGAACCCAGCGCCTTTTTTCGATCTAGCAGCTTTCTGTCTTTCAATCTCTTTACGAAGCTCGGACATCCTTCTTCTTATGAACTTCTCTAGCTTCTCGGTTCCCTTGTGTTTAGGTATCAGAGCGTAAAATTCCCTTAGCTTGAGAAGCTTCTCCTCAGGGGTGCTCGCTTTAGAATATTCGTCCCACTTCTTGAGGGCCTCAGGAGGAAGATTGGTCGGCATTTTCACTCCTTCTTATTTTTCTTAACTTTTATGTTTATCATCTCCCCTATGGTGGGCTTTCTGAAGTCCACTGGGGTAGGGGAAACGGAGCCGTAGGCATCCGGAGATTCAACTGGATTTCTGATGATTATCCTGATATCTAACAGCTTTTCAAGCCCTCTGGCTACATGTACTGGTGGTATGATCTCTTCAGCCTCTATATGCCTTATGAGCGATGCTTTGACATTCAGAGCCTTGGCCACGTGCTCAACAGTAAGTCCTAGGGACTCCCTGGCTTTTCTAATTACCGCTCCATAACCCTCCACGAGATCTATCTCCTCCAAAGAGATACTTTTTCTGACAGTGGGAACCTTCTTCTCTACTTTCGGGAGCTTCTTCCTCTCTAGGATGGGAGGACGCTCCTCTCTCCTGATAATAACCTTCTTCTCCTCTTTGTTCATCCTCTCTGCTCTTATCTTCCTAGCGCACCTAGGGCATACGGTGATCTTGCAGTGACCCAAGTCGAGAACTATGGGAACCCCGACCAGAGTCTCTCCACACACCTCACATACGTATACCTGTCCTCTGGTCAACTCGGACCTCCTGCCCAAAGTCCCCTCTCGATACTTTTTAATGAGTAGCCCAGGGATGTAACTTATGTCCCGCGGTCTCAACATGCGCAAACTCCGCAAAGCCTTCAGAGGAATGGATATAAACCTCAACGAACTGGACGCGTCAGAAGTGATAATCCGGTTGAGGAGCGGCGAGGAGTATCTGTTCAGAAATCCCAGCGTCGTGATGACAAAATTCTCTGGCCAGGAAATTTTTCAGATAACTGGAAGTTATGAAATAAGGACCGCCAGCGCGGAGGAAATAAAGGACGAGAAAAGAGAGGAGGAAGGTCAAGTATTCACTCCGTCTGAGGAGGACGTGAAGCTCGTGGCCTCGCAGGCCAAGGTCTCGGAGGAAAAGGCCAGAGAAGCTTTGATCAAAACAGGAGGAGATTTGGCCGAGGCGATATCCCTTCTCATGGAGGGAGAACTGTGAGCTATCTTCAGAGGTTATGGGCTGTTTGGAGGATAGAGTACATAGAAATGGCCTCCAAGAGGAAGCCTGAATGCATCTTCTGCAAGCTCCCCTCAGAATCGGATGAGAAGGCTCTGATATTGATGCGTTCAGAGAGGACCTTCGTCCTCATGAATAGATATCCCTATAATCCAGGTCACCTGATGGTGGCGCCCTACTCCCACGTATCCTCCCTTGAACTGTTGGACGAGGAGGAGACCAAAGAGCTCTGGCTTTCAGTGAACAAAGCGATCAAGGTTTTAAGGAAAGCCTTAGAGCCTGACGGGTTCAATGTGGGCGTCAACATAGGTAGAGTAGCCGGTGCTGGTTTCGAGAACCATGTTCACGTCCACATCGTCCCGAGGTGGAACGGGGACACTAACTTTATGCCGGTGATATCCGACACGAAGGTGATAAGCGACTCCCTAGAGTCCATGTACCGTAAGCTGAGAAAACATTTTAATTCCCTTGACTGAGCCTCCTTTCTAGGGGGCGTAGTCTAGCTTGGCCAGGATGGAGGCCTTGGGAGCCTCAGACCCGGGTTCAAATCCCGGCGCCCCCATACAACTATCCATGGTTCAATAGGCCCTTGGTAAGGGTTGAAAGGTGGAGTTATGGTCGATATATTCGTGAGAGGGGAGCTAATCCCTCTTCTCGCCCATGATCTGAAGCTGAAAGAAGCCTATAGATCCACCGTCAGGGAGCTGAAGGGTTCTCTGGTGGATAAGTTGTCCGATGTGGGGCATCGGATGCTGGTGTCGATAGGCGACAGAGTGACGAAGGAACTCCTAGCTCGGGGGGTAAGGCCAGACATATGCGTCGTTGATCTGAAAGAGCAGAGAAACAAAGTCGAATATCTAGGAGGATCTCTGAGAGCGTTGGACTTGTACAAAGTGAAGGTGTGCAATAATCCTCCGGGCCTCATCACGAGAGAGGCGTGGAAGTGCTTTTTGGAGTCCGTAATCCTTGCTATGAGCGAGACAAAAGTCTTACTCATTGTAAATGGGGAGGAAGACCTGCTCGGTTATCCAGCGGCCCTTCTCCTCCCAGCGGGCTCGATCTTCGTCTACGGCCAGCCCGGTCTGGGGATGGTCAAGGTGTCCATCACGCCTGATGTCAGGATGAAAGCTTTCAGGGAACTTCTCGAGTACTTCACTCCGATCGACTGAGCGCGTGGTGTCTTATCTTCACGAAGGGATGTTTGTGAAAGAACCGTGCCTCCCTCAAGGAGAGGATGGTCTTGCCCGTGGCCAGCACTTGGTCCTCCTTCGACACCACTATAACCTCTTGGTAGGGTCTGATGTCCGGATCTCCGTCCTCGACGAAGTGGGAGAAGACCGTGGTTCCTCTAGCAACCGTGTCCTCAAACTGTTCTTTGACGACGACTCTTCCCTTGGGGAAGGGCAGGACCTTCACGAGAAGTCTTGCACCATCGAGCGACAGAACGAATAGACCATCCTCTGGCCTTATAAATCCGATTCTGACATCTGATAGGAAGACATCCCGTGGCATCCCCGTTCTTCTCGATCTGTTCAATCGTAGCTCCCCCAAGCTCAGGATCCTAGAGGCCTCCTTTCCGAACTGATATTGCAAAAGCGCACTCACGATCTCCTCATCCTCAGGCTCCTGAGGGATCTCAGACTCTTCAAGATAGACCGTCTGTCCGAAGGGGAAGGCGTACTTAAGTCCCAGCGGCACGTCACCATAGAGCTCGGTTCTGAACGATCTGCCCTCGATCCCCCTTATCCTTCTGATAGCTGATCGAACATCAGGTCGGAGCCGGCTCTCCTCCCCCAGATACATAACTGCTCTCCTCTTCGTGAATGGCTCACGCTCACTTAGAAGATGGCTGTAAACCTCTAGCGTTTTTCTCAGCGCATGTAAGAGGTAAGGATGAAATCTCGCCCTTCTCTGAACCAGGTTCCAGAGCCATCCCTCCTTTATGGCCGATCTAATAGTTCTTATCTCCTTAATACATACATAAAGATTATGAAGAGCCAGCAGTCGCACCCTCTCCTCTCGGTCCATTTCCCTGAGATCTTGTGGGGTTCTTCTAATACACACAGGACAACTGCAGGGGAATTCCTCCAGATCACTCAATTTAAGCGTGCCATCAGTGGTCATGTATCTCTCATCCTCAGCATAAAGTGCATAGCTTGCGGAGTCGAACGTGTCCGCCCCTATGGCTACGAAAAAGGAGAAGGTGGCGGGATGCCCTATTCCCCAAAAATGTATTGGTCTGTCGGGCTGAAGAAAACTCCTCACGAAGAGGAAGTGGTCCGCCTGCATCCAAAAATCATACCTCTCCAGCGCTCCCTTGATGGAGCCCACACCATAGTACTGAAAGCCGAGCTCGGAGATCTTCTTAGCCGATTTCTCGACGAGATCCTTGTACAAACCACCCTGAGGAGTTCCAACCCAGAGGGTTCCCTCGACCTCATTGCTCAACTTTCCCCACTCCTCAGCATGTTTTATCGTCGTTGAAACCAGGAGCTCCGCCTTTCTCCTGCCAACCTCAGAGCTCATTGGAGTATCCAAGATCGAAGCTATGTCCGACCCTATCTCATGCTGAAATTTTATTATATCCTCATTTGAGATCTCAACCTCTCCATATCTGTAGAGCTGATAAGCGCCAGAGTCGGTCATGACGACTCCGTCGAACGACAACATTCGGTGGAGCCCTTCTGAGAGGGCCTTATCTCTAAGGCTGGGATTTTTGTATATTATGTAGGAGTTTGTTATCAGAGCCTCAATTCCGACCTCCCTCATCTCCCGAGGAGAGATCAGAGGTTTGTTGGGGTTGTACACTGGAAGGAAGTTAGGGATTTTGAGGAGGCCACTTTTAGTCGGAACCTCTCCGAGCCGCGCAGATGCATCCCTAGCCCTTATCCTCATCACTCATCCACTCAGAGAAATCAGGAGGACCGATATTCTAAAAATAAAAATGTTGGAGAGGGGGATCACGGGTGTGACCTGATAACGTTTTCCAAAGGTTCATCCATCTCTTCCATAGATTCTAAGAGCGTCAGTCCTCGGCGGGTTATGTAAATTCGCTCTCCCCTGAACCTTCGCCGCCTTCTTATCAATCCATTGCTGGACAAGATCCTCAAAACGGATTCTCTGGCAGCTCTGTCTGGAATTAACTCAGAGGCAACGACACCTTCACTTCCCGCCCTTTCTAGTTTCCTTAGAATTCTGAAATGTGCCTCAAGTAACGGTTTAAACAGCTGCACAGTGTACCCCCCGCCTGGAGAGGATCAAGCTATGGAAAGAGCTCACCCATTTAAGGTTTAGCTTCCGACATTCCTCAGCTCTACGATCGACGAAACAACCTCCCTAAGTTAGACCCTCGTTGAGTAAGTTACAGTTTTAATAGCGAAAGATCCAGGGTTCCACGGGGGATAGCTTGAGCGAGGAGTGGGACGTCATAGTGGTCGGTGCTGGTCCTGCTGGCTCAGCCGCAGCCGGTTCAGCCGCTAACAGCGGAGCTAAAACATTGCTGATAGAGGCTAGGTCTGAGATAAAGGCTTGGAAACCCTGCGGCGAGGGGGTGAGCAAAGCCACTTTCCGCACAGCAGGGATTGATCCTGACCCAGGAATAGTGTCTAACGAACTGTCTATGAGGGTCTACGCTCCAAACGGGAAGTTTGTTGAGATAACTGAAAAGGGCTACGCTATAAACAAAGATCTCTTTCTGCTAGAGCTTGCAAGGAGGGCTGTTGAACAGGGGTCAGAGATAAAGGTCGGAGAGCCTGTTCGGAGGGTCTCTCGGGAGGGAAGTCATCTTTTAGTTCAAACCTCCCGTGGTACTTACGCCGCAAGGGTCGTGATAGGCGCGGATGGATTCAACTCAGTTGTAGCCAAGTCGCTGGAGATGGACAATAGGACAGAGCTGATCCCCGTCTACCAATATAAGATGACCGGGTTAAGAATTGATGTAACCTGCGGCCACATATACCTCGGCAATGAGCTGGCACCCGGTGGTTACGCCTGGATCTTCCCCAAATCAGATAAAATTTTCAACGTGGGGATAGGCGTCAGACCCGGCGATCCTAAAAAATACTTGGATAAGTTCATCTCGGAAAAGCAGAACATATTTAAGGACGCAAAAATACTCGGAGCCGCTGGCTCAGCGGTTCCTATAGGCGGGTTAGCAAAGGAAATTGTGGGTGACGGAGTTATACTCGTTGGAGACGCTGCAGGAACTGTGATCCCATTTACGGGGGGAGGAATACACTCCTCCATAGCTGCGGGAAAGATAGCCGGTAAGGTTGCGGCGGAAGCAGTATCGGATGGGGATACCTCAAAGAGGAGGCTAAGCAGGTTCATCGATGAGTATAGGGATCCTTGGGTCAAGAGGATCAGGGATAGTCTCAAAGCTCTTAGAGTATTTGAGGGGCTCTCCGACGATGATCTCAATACTCTAGCTGAAGTTCTAAGTGAAGAAGACGTTGTAAACCTGGCCAACGGTATAAATATCGCTAAAACAGCGAAAAAACTTCTGAGTCACCCTATTCTCTCGATGAAAGTAGCTCGTAAGCTTTTATTCTAGATCTCACCCTATTTTTGGGTTCTCAGCATGAGCATAAGGCCCGGCGACGTTGCGCTCTTAGTAGTAAGGGGTAAGAAGTTCCTAGTCACTATAAAAGAGGGGGCGACTTTCCACACACATAAGGGGTACATAAGATACGATGACATCATAGGGAAACCATGGGGAATTGTAGCTAAGACGAATATGGATGTGGAGGTCCTCGTACTCAGGCCGACTACAGCTGACATAATGGAGAAGCTGGGCCGCAAAACTCAGATAATCTATCCAAAGGACGCGGGGTTCATTATAATAAAGTCAGGAATACTGCCAGGATTTAGGGTTCTAGAAGCAGGCTCTGGATCTGGTTCATTGACAATAGCCCTTTCCAGAGCTGTAGGCCCTAGCGGAACGGTCTACAGTTACGAAAAAGAAGAGAAGTTTCTCAAGATAGCTAGAAGGAATGTGAATAGATTCGGCCTCGGCAACGTGATCTTTCATCACGGGGATATAAGAGATGGAGTCGACGAGAGAGACATCGATGCGGTTTTTTTGGACCTTCCGGATCCCTGGAATGCTCTCAGAGTGGTCCACGAGGCTATGAGGCCCGGAGCCGTCCTCACAATATTCGTTCCCTCCTATGAGCAAATCAAGAAAGCTTGCATGGCTTTGAAAGAAAGCGGATTTTCCGATCCTGAAATTCACGAGATCCTGATCAGACGAATAGAGTGTAATGAGGAGAGGACGCGCCCAGCTACCCGAATGATAGGACATACCGGCTTTGTTATTTTCACTAGAAAGATACTAGCCGACTATTGAGAACTCTCCGTCGTCTTCTTTAATCACAGCGACGCCCGTCTTCATGAGCTCTTTAAGAGGAATCTCCCAGGTTCCCTCCTTAGTAAGTCGTATAACCGGCTTGCCCTCGAACTCCTCCTCTCTCGATCTGGAACATCTATTCTCGATGAGCTCTTTGGGGCCTTCTTCCTTAGTTGGCATGACCCTCCAGAAGGCGATGTACTCTATCTTAGAGCTCCCGCAAACGGGACACTGGTCAAGCAGGTCCTCCTGTCCCCGGACGATCTTGCTAAACCTACACTCGGGACAGAATATCATGACAGCAAAGCCCACGAGGATCACTCTCCTTTCAACAAGGAGATCATAATTTCCCTTCTTCTCTTGCTTTTATTAACCCTCGCAAGTTTCTTTGACCATATGATTACGGGTCCTTCAGGGCCTAGAGATTCAAGCTCTAGATCCATCAGCCCATCCACGCTAGCTTCCTGTAGCATAATTTCCATGAGCTTAGCGACTTGTGGGGGAGTTATCTTACTTAAGAGGACAAAACCATCTGATCTCGCCCGTGAGAGGACCCTCTCTAGGTCATCATCTCTTATCTGATAGAAGAGGCTAACTCTCATCTTACTTAGCCACCTCATAAATTCTCAGATACAGCTCCTCGATGTTCTTCCCGGTGAGAGCAGATATGGGTACTACTTTCTCTCCTGGGAAGGCCTTCACGACTGCTTGGGGCTTTGAGTATGGAAGATCTATCTTGTTGGCGACTATTATGTACGGTATGTTGCGGTACCTCAAGTTGCCGGCTATTATGAAGTTCACCTGAGAGGTAGGATCTTTCGTGGAGTCCAGCACTAGAAGAGCTACATCCACCCTATCCAGAGACTTTATGGCCTCTATCACACCAAGAGCAGCTTCTCTAGCTCTGATCATGGCCTCCTCCTTCTTGAGCCCGTAACGGAGGAACGTCCTGTAGCTGACATGCGTCACTATTCCTGGGGTATCTATCACATCTAGGAGCAGCTCTCCCTTTCCTGGAATGGTTAGCTTTATGTTCTCCATGTGCTGGAGGCTTCTAGTCTCGTGTGGAATCCTGCTAACCTTCCCGAGTTCCATTCCTAGGAAGTCCCTTGATATCTTGTTCGCTAGAGTAGTTTTTCCTGAGTTTACTGGCCCATAAATGCCCAGAACGATCTTCTTCTTCTTACGAAAGAGACTTAGGACTCTGCTCAGTACTCTCTTGAGCATGGGTTCTCTCGCCTTTACCTGCACGACGGCGGTCATGCTTCCTAACCATGTTTCATATTGAAGCTTTGGGAAGTAAAAAGGAGGGCCATCCAATTGTAATAAGCTGTTAATGCTCACTAAAGAAGGACAGTCTCCCCCACAGAGGGTATGTATACATTGAGACCCTTCGATTCGAGTTTTCTTCGCAGGTCATTCATTTTGTTGGGCTCTCCGTGCACTAAAATAACTTCTTCAAGCCCCTTCATCCTCGATACAAAGTTTATTAGACCCACCTGATCCGCGTGAGCCGAGAAATCTGCAAATTTGACGTCAGCCTCTATCTCGATCACCTCATCGGTACTTGGGAGAGTTATCGTTCTCCTCCCCTCCAAGAGCTCTCTCCCAACAGTTCCCTTGACTTGATATCCTGTCAGGTAGATCAGGTTGCCTTCCTTAGTGCCCAGATGCTTGAGGTACTCCAAGGCGGGACCTCCTTGAAGCATTCCTGATGTGGTGACTATTATGTACGGTTCATTTATGTCGATTATCTCCTCGCGACTCTTTACCTCATCTAGATATGGGTGCTCAAACGGGCTTTTTCTCAGGGTTCTTATCTTGTTTCTCAGCTCCGGCCTGAGCCAGAACCAGTGGATGGAATATATCTTATTGACCTCCCTTATCATGCCGTCTATAAATGTGGGAATTTTGGGTAAGACTCCTGAATCCATATAGTCTATTATAGTGAGCAGGACTTCCTGCGCTCTTCCTAAGGCGAAACAGGGGACTAAAACCTTTCCTCCGTATTCAATGGTCTGAGCTATGTCCGAAATGAATTTCTTTTCGACTCTTTTCCTCGCTGGATGTATATCTTGATTTCCTCCGTAAGTGGATTCTATTATGAGGTAGTTAACTTCCGGTAGGTCCATTTTGGCTCCTCTTATCGTTCTCGTGTTCACTATATTGAGATCTCCTGTGTAGAGTAAGGATTTACCTTCTCCCTTCATGTATATCATCGCACTTCCTAGGACGTGCCCTGCATTGAAAAATTGAAATTCTAAATTTTTTATCATAAAAATAGTATCGTAATCCACGAGCCGCTCCTTTTTCTTCAAATACATCACATCTTCATGAGAGAAAATTCTATCCTCAGGAGGGGTCAGGTTGAGGAAGTCCAAGAGCAGGATCTCCGACAAATCTCTCGTGGGTGGGAGAGAAAAGATCGGACAATCGTAGTCCTTGACTATCTTAGGGGAGTATCCGGAATGGTCTAGGTGCGCATGGGTTATCAAAAGTGCATCAACAGGACCGCTGGGATCCAGAGGATACTTATCGCCCTGACCTAGATTGACCCCAGCATCCATTAAGATTCTGGTGGATGAGCACTCAACCTCCAGACAGGATCTTCCGACCTCTCGGGCTCCTCCAAGAAATCTTATTTTCATGTGGTCTTCCCCTCCAGCGAATCAAGAAATTTCTCCACAGAGTCAAATACAGAAAGGGCGATCTTCTTTCCTGTGATCACGTAGGTCGCAGGATCGAATATCTCGTCCAGCTCTTCTCTTGATAGACTGTTGGAGATAATCTCATCCGAGAGGACCTCCTCCTTCAGGTGCCTCTTCTCTCTCATGGCCCTTAAAGATAGCTGTCTAACAATCTCATGAGCACTTTGTCGCCCGAATCCCTTCTTAGCAAGCGCCATCATTAATCTTTCTGCCATTATTAGACCTCTTGTCCTCTCTATGTTCGACCTCATGGCGTCCGGCCTCATCACGAGGTTCTCCATGACGAACAACAGGGTTTCCAGCTGTTCGTCCAAAATTAAGAAAGCCTCTGGTACGATTATCCTCTCGACGGAGCTGTTTGTGAGATCTCTCTCATGCTCTAAGACCACGTTTTCTAAGGAGGGAACCACTAGCCCCCTCATTATCCTAGCTAACCCGCAAACCTTTTCGCTGTTTATCGGATTTACCTTCTGAGGCATGGTGCTGGATCCCGTCTGCTCTCTCACGTTGAAAGGCTCTACAACTTCTCCAATCTCGGATCTATGTAGGTTCCTGATCTCGTTGGCGATGAGATCAAGACAGGAAGATATTAGCGCCATAACCTCGATGAGATAAGCTAGTCCATCCCTGGGGACCACCTGGGTGGAAATCTCCGATTCTCCTATTTTCAATGAACGCATCAGCCGGCGCTGAACTTCTGGGCCTATCTCCCCAAGCGCCGCCATGGTTCCTACTGCACCGCTCAACTTACCTTTGGATGCATCTTCAGATGCTCGGATAAACCTCTCGATATTTCTCCTCATCATGGAAGCCCACACGGCGAATTTAAAGCCGAAAGGAATGGGAATAGCGATCATACCATGAGTCCTAGCTGGAGCTATGTACTCAAGGCTCTCCCTCCCCCTTCGGATTATCGCCCGGGTCAACGAGATGAGCTTTTTCTTCAAAATTTCAGAAGCTTCCGAGATCTGAACGGCTGTGGCAGTGTCCAGTATGTCATTGGATGTAGCTCCGAAGTGGACATACTCCCCGTATCTCCCGGCTTTCTCAGCTATGGCCTTGACGAGAGCCATGGTCTCATGTCTCGTCACCTTCTCCCACCGCAGGACGTCCTCCCAATCCACTTGCTCTGCAGCCTTAGCGATGGAATCGGCAGCTTCTCGCGGTATTACACCAAGCTCCGCCTCGACTCTAGCTAGCTCCGCCTCAATTCTAGCCAGAAGCTTTATCCTCCTCCTATAATCAAAGATGCGCCTCATCTCCTCGCTGCCGTACCTATACTCTATGGGGTGAACCGGCATCTTCCGAGAATTTTCTTGGCGTTCTCTATAATCTTTTTCGCTAACTGGATGCCAAAACCACTTAGCTGGGCTATATCCTCTGGTCTAGCTTCAGAGATATCTGAAACACTTCTGTATCCTGCGTTAAAGAGTACACGAGCCCTGACCCTTCCAACGTCGGTGATCCTGATTAGGTCGAGGAGCTCTTCCCTAACCCCGTGCCTGACTCTGAGCGAGATCAGTTTCAGATCATCACAGAGGTCTTCCTCACCCTTGGCGCGTAGAACCTCAGCAAAAGCATATAACAGCCAAGAAGCAGACTCAACTATTCTATGGACGTCTCCTGATTCAACGCCTAGCTCTCTCTCTATTATACCCTCCGGAACTTCTTCAACCCAGCTCTTGAGAACCATCGTCGACTTTAGAGCACTATAGACCACATCCCAACCCAAATCGCTGATCAGATCCATTCCATCTAGCATATCAAAGAGGTCGCCGGTCCTCTCCTCAAGGAGGTTCTTATCCCTACTGCCAACGCTAAGTCTAGGCATGTCTGGAGTAAGAGCCACTATGAAGCAGGCTGCCTCAGCGAGATCACTTCTTTCCCTGAGCAGGTCAGAATTTCTCAGCATGATCGCCGACGAGTAGGGATCTATGTAGAGCTCGGAGACCCTCCTTCCAATCTTAGTTACTCGGAACAAATAATCATCCTCAATAAATCCATTCTTTAATAAGAAGTCGATGGCGCTTCTAAGAGGACCTCTCAGGGATCCGCCTCTTTGTCTAAAGAACAACGTCCTGCGAAACGAGACTTCTATGTCTCTCGGGGAGCAGGGAGACTTGAGGCAGATTAGAGAGAGAACTTGTGATCTGAGTTTATCCGGATTATTTAACTTGGAAATTATGGGTTCAGGATCTCCTGCAAGATATCTCTCCAGGAAGAAATCCCTTTCCTCCTCAGATCTAGCGACTACTATTCCATAGCCTATTCTATCGAAAAGGGGCCTGCCTGCTCTGCCCAACATCTGTTTAACTTCTGAAACTGGTAGATAGTTCATTCTCCCGGTGCGAGAAAAGTATCTTCTCATATCGCGAACTATGACGGTCTTAGCCGGGAGATTGACCCCTGCCACCAAGGTGGGAGTCGCCACGAGGATGCTCACCAGCCTCTCTCTAAACAAGTGCTCCACCATCTCCCTGACGTCGTGAGAAAGCCCAGCATGATGGAACGCCACGCCTTTGGTTAAGACCTTGGAGAGCTTTTCGACAGTGGGGGACTGAGGCTCGATCTTTCTTAGCTTCTCTGCCGCCTCATGTAACTTCTCAGACGGTGAAAAGTTGAACCTTTTGGCTAGCCTATTAGCTAGGGCCACTGTTCTTCTTCTTTGGTTACAGAAGACAATCATCTGTCCGCTCAGTGTATCGGTATTGAATATGTCAAGTATACAATCCCCTGTATGGGGAGTCTCAATCACATCCCCGGAGCAAAAGTAAATTTTCTCATCAAAGTAGACACCTAATCTGAGAGGAACGGGCCTCCACGAGGATTTTATAGTTCTAGCGTCCAGCCAAGAACCTATTTCGTCTGCATTCGTGACAGTGGCACTCAATGCGATCCTCCTAGCATCTGGTATCTGATCCATGAACTTCACCACGGTCATCTCTACCGTAGGACCTCTTTCCGGATCATCAAGATAGTGTATTTCATCAAACACCGCTATCCCCACATCATCAAGCCAACTCGGTACATGTCTCAGGATGGAGTCAAACTTCTCGTAAGTAGTGACTATCACGTCGTATCTGGCCAGGGGCTCCTCCGAGGAATCGTAATCGCCTATAGATAACCTAACTCTACATCCGAATGCTCCTAAATGAGTTTCAATCTCCTTAAACTTCTCCGACGCTACCGCTCTGAGCGGAGCAATGTAGATCGCCTTTTTTTCCTCCAAAACCTCCTTTAACATCGCTAGCTCAGCAACCAGCGTTTTACCGGATGCTGTAGCTGATGCCAGAAGGAAGTTTCCGTCGAGATGTAATCCCCTAGATATAACCTCCTTCTGCGGAGGATACAGCTCCGATATGCCCCATCTCTTCAGAGCCTCTGATGTAAGATCGTCAAAATCGAAGTTAGTGGACGAAGAGCTCACCTTTACTCCTCCATTCCTCTCGGAACCAGCCGGACATATCCCTCCCTCGGTCTATATATCCTTCCCTCAGAGATGAGGGCGGATATGTCCCTGTCTATTATAACCTCCTTGCCTATGTATCCCAATCGCTTCGCTGTCTCTGCTATCAACTCGCTTCGGGGAACTCCCTCCTCAGATTTGTACTTTTTCTCGAGCTCAGCCAGTATCCTAACTATGGCCTCCCTTCTCCTGCTAGCGGACACGAAGGTTCCGGTCATCAGGGCCGAAATATCATAGGTCCCTGTGGTGACATCATATCCAACGTCCCTGAGCATTGCCTTCATTAGCTCCACGGCAGCTTTAGCATCCTCGACGAGAACCTCCTCTCTGAGGTGTAGCCGTGCTCTGGCCTCGCTTAATCTGATGAGTGCCTCCAGCTGTCTCGGAGTGATCGGTATCGGGGCCAGCTCAGGAACTTCGCTCTCTTCTTCCTTCTCTCGGCTCAACCTCCTCATCTCCACATAGAACTTTCTTATTTCACCAGCCGCTTCCTTGGTGAGGACGGGCCTGACTTTCTGTCTTGCATAAGCTATGTACTTTCTCAAAAGATCTGGAGGTATTTCGGGCTCAGCTTCGGGATTGTAGCCTCTTCTCGTCTCTATTATATGTGAAGCTATTCTCTCATCGTTCTCTTCCTCAGGACGGTCCCTTATGATGTATATCAGGTCAAATCTAGATAGGATCGTCGGAGGAAGGTTTATGTTCTCGGCCACACTGCTGAAGGGATCGTATCTCCCTTTCTTAGGATTGGCTGCCGCTATTATAGTAGTTCTGGCGTTTAGTGTGGCTACTATGCCCGCTTTGGCTATGGAGATGGTCTGCTGCTCCATGGCCTCGTGTATAGCCTTTCTGTCCTCATCGCTCATTTTGTCAAACTCATCTATGCAAGCTATCCCTCTATCTGCTAACACTAGGGCCCCTGCCTCGAGGGTCCATCCCCCAGTGCTGGCGTCCCTAACTACGGCAGCCGTCAACCCCGCTGCAGTAGATCCCTTACCCGTGGTGTAAAGACCTCTCGGAGCGACCTGAGCGACGTACTTAAGGAGCTGGCTGTTGTGAACTATCAACCCGTTAGCTACGAAGTTGTAGGAATCCGGCACCTCTACGTCATAGACCCAGCCGTCAAATTCTTCCTGCTCAACTCCAACGACCTCATCCCAGAAGATATCAGAGCTTGATAGAGTCCTAAGAAGTGAGACCTCTACATCACCAGTGTCATCAGGAATTAGTTCCATGGCTTTTCTAAGCAGAGCTCTGGGAACAGGAGCTTCTCCCCTAGAGTAGGAGCCCATCTTTCTCTTGGGTACACCGAGAAGCTTTGGATCGATGTTATACCTCTCCAAGACTCTGACCAAGATTGGGCCTACGCAGGGAACGACGTCCTTACTAACCCTTCCCTTCCGGAGAAGCCAGATCCTGAACCCCCTCTTTGTCTTGGAAATCCTTGGTACATACCCGAGGCTTAAGAGTAAAGCCCGTATTTTGAGAGCGCTTGCTAGGTTAAAGGCAAAAATCGTTCTTCTAGGTTTTTTCCCGCGATTGTCTACATAGAGCATACCCTCTATCACTGCCTCCGCTACCTCTCTGCTGTTCATCCTCTCCAACGAGGGAAGGTCGCGGGAGGACCTTTGTTTTATAAGCTTGTAGAAATCCCTTCCTAGGAGGTCCACTAGTTTCTGGCCAAGGACTAAGGAGATCCTTCCCTCCTCAGATATGTATCTTACCTTGATCCCTTTTATCCTCGAAAGGAGACGTTTTACCTCGTTAAGCTTCTCTCTACACACGCGCACTTCGGCAGTCGGTGCCCCCTCCTTTGTTTTCTTGAAAGTAGCGTAGTAGAGGAGTCCTATCAAAGAAGCAAGCTCCCGCGGGATAGGATCCCCCTTCCCTTCACAGTTTCGAACCGTGGCTATGAATGCTCCAGGATGAATCTCACGAGATTCAAGAAAGCTAAGCCCCTCCTCCCTCAGCGTCAAAATAGGATGTGTCGGCGTTACTCTTATCTCCAGACCACTTTTAGTGATTATCTTAAAAACGACCCCCTTGTGCCTTCTCTTAGCTATGGCCTTGGATTCCGTCTTCCTGATATGTAGATCCTTCCCCAGAGATCTGACATCAATAGAAGCCCTCCAAACAAATCCGTCCTCCATAGGATCAGCGCTGTGATTGCGTTCCAGCTGAGATACTATCTCGCTTATGGGAACAAAGTCCCCGTCTGAAAGCACTAAGGTTTCTCCCGTGACACACTTAGCGACGCCTGGATCTCCTAGCAATAGAAGATTTATCTCTCCCCTGACCCGGGTTCCGTCCGCTAGAACCTTTTCATTTCCGCCAAACATGGTGAGGGCTATGGCCCTTTTTATGGTGTTGACCCCGTAGATGGAGGGGGCTATTGATCTGACTATCTTGTCCTCTATATCAGGATCTTCGGACAGCTCCCGGATCTTGGCCTCGTCCTCGGGGGAAATTTCGACTTTCTCGTAGGCTTTACTCGAGGCCTCTATATAATTTATTTCCAAGTACCTCCTGAAAAGTGGTCCAAAAAGGACGTCGGAACTTCTCCCCGGTCTTATCCTTATTATGGCGCTGGCTTTAACACGGTCCCCTGGTTTTACCTCATCGACTAAGTCATCCAACAGTACAGCGTCTATGTATTTAGGCATGGCTCCTGGAGGCAGATCCTCCGGCCGTTCCTGTATCCTTATGTACTGCCAGTTCATAAACTCGCTTCTCTCAACATCAAGCTCCATGGATGACTTGCATTTGGGACACTGCATTCTCATCTTAGGAGCTCTATCGCTCTCAGTTAAAGGGAGGATGACTACATTACCGCAACTCGGGCACGAGTAGACTGCCTCATACAACCGATCGTAGACGTCAGAAATCCTAGTAACAATGCCCTCTAGGGAAATAAACTTACCAAATGTGAACTTCGGGATGTCCCTAATGCTTATCTTCATGGGCAGGTTACAGAACCTCAGGTGGAAGGGCTTCTTCAGATAGGTCTCAGCATCCTCAGAGATGTAATCCAGGGATAATTCCTTCACCAGATCCTTTAAAGCGGAGGATCCTGCTTCAATGCATTCCTCGGGGTTCTTTAGCAGATGTTTTGCTATGGGACGGCTGTCTAGGTCAGCAAACAGGTCCTTGTAATCTACTACCAGAGATCTCTTCCTCTCGTCTATAAGCCTTAGGATCATCTCCTCATACTTTCTAGATCCCTTCTCATCCCTGAATTCCCTAAGAAACCTGATGAACCCTCTCTTCAACTCATCCCTCGACGGACTGCCCATCATCATCCCTCGCGAGGATAACCTTCATATAATACCCGAGCAGGGAGTCCATCGCCTTGACAAGAATTTTCTCCTCGAAAGTAAGCTTCTCGTCAATGCTGGAGAGAATTCGGCGCAGGTTAGGGTTGCTCAAGTACTTGATCAGTTTGCCCACCCTGATCTCTAGGAGAGAAAGCCCGTCCTCCAGCGCCCTTTTGGACTTCCTGGGGTCCGGCTCCTTCAAAACCCTACGTATGTAAGAATAAACACATCCTTTCAGAGGAAGGGGCCTCGTCGACTGTTCCTCCTTAATCAAAAGCTCCTCAATCTGGCGAAGATCTGTCTCATCGTCGGAGCACTCAGCAACTCCGTTATCTACCAGTATCTCGGCAAGCCAAGAGGGTAAGAGCAGCGTGTTCCCTTTTATGAACTTCCACTCCAGAAGATCGGACGATTCTAGATCTTCCTTGAGGGTTACTGAGCGAACACTTATTTTTTCAAGGAGAGATAGACCCTCTCTGTCAAGCAGAGGGATGATCATCATCCAAAGAAGCCCAAGACATATCCGGATGGAGGGGATTTATAATTACTACCTCCGTGGAAAGGAGTCGGTAGGAGGTTCCACAATGGCATCATGGCCGAGACCAAAGAAGGTTGCCGTGATAGTGAACCCCTTCTCCAGGAGAGCCAAGGTTCTAGTGAAGAAAGTAACCTCTCTGCTCGAGATGAGCGGTATAGAAGTCCTACCATCGCGTCTCGCGGAGGACTCAGACCTGGTGATATCAGTTGGTGGCGATGGAACTCTGATAAGGGCGCTTCATGTGACGGAGGGAAAAGTCCCGGTGATAGGGGTGAAGGACGGAACTTTCGGGACGCTGGTCGAGATAACCGAGGACAAACTGGAGGAGTCCTTAGCCAAACTATCTTCTGGAGAGTTTGAAGTTGTCGATACCTGCTCCGTGGAGGTATCCGGAGTTCAGGAAAGAGCTTTTAACGAAGTTCTCTTAGCCCATCCCTCTAGGGGAAGAACAATCAAGCTGACCATATGCATAGACGACGTCGAGTTCAATAGGTTTATGGCCGACGGGCTCATAGCCGCGACACCCCTCGGATCTTGGGCCTACTCTCTATCGGTCGGAGGACCTATAGTTGATCCCAGAGTGAGGTGTCTAATACTGTCCCCTGTAGCCCCTTGGCAACCTAGCTCTGATATGCCCTTAAACCCCATAGTTCTCCCAGAATCATCCGTCGTTAAGGTGAGGGGCAACGTTCCATTTTATCTAGTCGTAGACGGAGAGCCTGTGAGCAATACCTCTAGGGAGCTCGTGATCAGGTTGTCGAAAGATGGTTTCAAGATAGCTACCCTCAACAGCGATCACAGATACTTTTATAGGAGGATCTTGGATAGGATATCGAGAGGAGCATCCTGCCGACAGTGAGCGCGGGGGTAGCCAAGCCAGGCCAACGGCGGCGGACTCAAGATCCGCTCCCTTAGGGGTTCGTGGGTTCAAATCCCACCCCCCGCACTCAAATTCACTTGATCAGTAAGGAGTGGTTCCTAAAGGGGAGGCTCTGTCATCGGTGGTTTTCGTCTTCCTTCTTTCTGGCGAGGGAGGGCTTCTATCTAAGATAGAACTTGCCTCCTTATTGGAGCTGATCGGCATCCCTCCCTCTCTGGATAGCCTCACCGATAGGTTCGTCTCCCTTAGAACTCATGTCGATGGGAGCTCACTAAATAAGCTGATCGAAATACTTGGCCGAAGATCCTCCTACACAAAAGCTATATTGAGGAGGATATCAGAGTTTAGCCTCGAGAATCCTGAGAGAGACATAAGAGAAGCGGTAATCTCTGCGATAAACAGCCTAAATCCAAAAGTTGTGCATCTGGTCCTGGAAGCCCCCCTCAAACGTAAAATTGTGGACACCTCCCTCGTCACAACTCATAACCCCAGCGGTCGGGGGGAAGTCTATATACTGCAGCTTCTCAACAAGGTGATCGTGCTGGAGTTGGTCGCCAGCTTCAGGAAAACTGATTTAAAAATACGGGAGAGATCGCAGAAGGGATATGGTATTCCGCTGAAACCTCATCTCGCCCGGGCAATGATAAATCTGTCAGGTTGTGGGGATAACAGTCTGATCATGGATCCATCTCTGACCTCACCGTCCATAGCCAGGGAATCCCTTCTGATGGGTCTTCGTTTTGTTGGAATTTACGGAGATGAAAAAACAGCTAAGAAGTTGTCGCTAGAACTGGCCTCTTATGGGTTTTCTCTGGGGAGGGAGTTCCGTTTGTTCAAGTCCAGCAGGGAGCTAGGATCCTTAACTGCGGATTCAATAGTGTCGCTCACGGAAGACTGGCAGAGGATAAACAGCGCTTGGAAGTATCTCAGGGAGGGGGGAAAAGCATCGATTTTAGCACCTCCGAGCCCGAGTGTGAGGCACTTAGAAAGAGCTGTCCTTCTGAAAAGTTACAAACTCAAGGTCGGCAAGAAATTAATGAATCTATGTCTACTTGAGAAGAGGATCGGGTGAAGCCGATGAGAGTCATCTTCCTAGGAACCTCAGCCGCAGTTCCCACAGTGGACCGAAACCCCTCATCGATAATAGTTGATCTGGGCAGGGAGTACATACTGTTAGATGCCGGAGAGGGAACTCAAAAACAGATAATACGCAGCGGAATAGGATTTGGCAGGCTCTCTAGGATCTTCATCTCTCATCTGCATGGAGATCATTACTATGGGGTATTTCCTCTTCTGCAAACTCTTAGCATTCTAAAGAGGAGAAAATCTCTCGAGATATACGCTCCTCAAGGATTTCATAATATTCTCTCGGCCATAGTGGAAGCGGCCCCAATGGAATCGCCCTTTGAGGTCAGGGTCTTCGAGATAAAGGAAAAGGTGTCCTTTAGGCTGAAGGGCTATACCGTCACTATGTTTCCCGTGGTCCACGGGAATATACCAACGTACGGAATAGCTGTCAGAGAAGACGACAAACCCGGTAAGTTCGACCCCCAAAAATCTGATGAGTTAGGGGTTCCTCTTGAGCTGAGAGGTTTACTGCAAAAGGGCATACCGATAAAACTCCCTAATGGAAGAGTCGTTCATCCACAGGACGTGATGGGTCCTCCGAGGAGAGGGAAACTCCTAGTATACTCATCAGATACTAGACCCTGCAGATCTCTCATCGAAGAGGGGCGGGAAGCAGATCTTCTAATTCATGAGGCCACCTATGCTGACGATCTAAAAGAGAGGGCTGAGCAGGCGGGGCACAGCACCATTTCCGAGGCTATAGAGGTAGCGAGAGCTTGCAAGGCAAAGGCACTCGTGCTGACCCATTTCAGTGCTAGGTATAAAGAGGAGGACCTAGCTCGCTTGGAAGCTGAAGCTAAGAGAATGTTCAATCCTCTCGTTTTTGCTAAGGACTTGATGATTTATGAGCTGTAGGGCTAGCACCTACTAGGAGATCTCTAAGCTCTGAAGTCTTTATCTCCCTAAGTATCTTTCCGTCCTTGGTTTGAGGCGCTATCCAATCCAGGAATAACTTGGGATCACAATCAAATTCTATGTCCAAATCTATGGTCCCAAGAGGAGATTCCTCGTCAGAGCTACAAAGGCGAACCTTGCCTAGAAAGGCCGCTTGTTTATGAAGCTTAATTCTAGTACTTCTCCCAATCATCCCCCTGACTAAAAGCATCCTGGCAGTATCTAGGACCTTGTTGTTTCTGAAGCTATCCCTAAGTTTAAGGAGGGGATCTATTCCATCTAAAACCACAGAAATTACTCTACAGCACGAATCCTGGTACAACTCAACTTCGTCGATGCTCTCTTCGAAGGGTACTAGGTTCTTCATCGCCTTTAGAACACGATCTTCCGATTCCGATGGATAGACTCTGGCCGAGATTCTAACCTTCATAAAGGCTCTCTCCCGCGGATGAGGCTCCAAAGATCGTCATTCGCCAGATGTTCGAGGTCCTCTATCCTTTCGATCCTGATGTACTTACGTAACTCCTTCCTTAGATCAGTTCGGACGACACCACCCATATCCCGCACCAGATTGGTGAGCTTGTAACATAGTAGTCGACCTTCTTCGTCGAAATCTGTTAGTATCAGGAAGACTCTCCCTCTAAGTCCTGAACGCCGTTGCCTGTCCAAAAACTCTAAAAATTCCCTAAGCACGAGTATCTCACCTCTAACGCCAAGCTTTCTCAGGGCTAAGAAGTCAAACTTTCCCTCAACCACTACAAGCAGGTCCTCCTCCTCAGAGAGTCTATTGACCCTATCTACCCAGGTAGCGACATCGACTAGAGCCTTCCTCCTCATTTTCATTTGAGCTTTAACTTTTATTTACGAGCTACCTAGTATTTAAACCTGGCCAGTTTCGGTGAACGTCCATGAGAAGGGGACTAATAATAATGCTAGCGGTTATTTTACTGACATTACACCCCTTTGCGGTTAGTGGAAACGACGCGCAACAATCTAAGCTGTTAAAGCTGACCGTGACCTTGTGGCTATTTGACAACGATACCGCTAGGCTAGACCTGGCAGGAGTGCTCCATAAGGAAGCCGGGTCCCTATGCGTAGAGTTCCCTCTGCTCGAGTGGGGAAGATACTACGCTATGCCCTCCCTCAAGAAGATAACCGTAATCCACAAGAAACCTCCAGAGCTCGATACCTCAATAACGAGCAATAAGCTCTACGCGAGAAGTCTCCTGCTGTGTTTCTCTGAGAACACCCGGACGGAAAACTTTGAAGTATCTCTTGTTCTAGATAAGAGGATATATATCGCCTCCGAGACCAAGGTAGCCGGCAAGACCAAAGTTATCCTGCCCTTTGTCCTACCAAATATCTCGGTCGAGAAATCCAATATAAGAGTCAGAATAGTTCTTCCTAGGAACTCAACGATCTCTCCCGCTGGATCTATAAAGACCAACATCTCAATACTGACCGACAACCAGGGGAACTTGATAGTTGAGTTTCCTTCTCCCGTGCTCAGGTGGGTGGCACCGTCTCCTTTCCACGAGCAGTACATATATCTTCTGAGCTACTCCCACAAGGCCACAAATCCCTCCACGACCTCCAACACAACTTCTCGGGGCATGAGAAACGGATCTAATAACGAGCCGGGTAATCCGTTCTTCGGCAGCTGGATTATGGTTGCCGCAGGAACGATCCTACTATTGATATTTCTTGCCGCCATCCTGATGAGAATTCGGGGGCGGAGGGGGAGTAGAGGTACGACCGCCGGCGGAGTGGTCTTCCCACCAATAGAAGATGTCAACAAGATAATTCAATCCTTAGATGAAGACGAGCTTCAGCTGCTCAAAGTCTTGGCTGAACATCCCGATACTCTCAAACAAAAAGACCTGCCGTCCATGACGGGCTTTTCCAAGAGCAAGGTTTCCCGCATACTCAAGAAGCTATCAGCAATGGGCGTCGTCGTACGCGAGGGTCAAAAGAAAACAAAGGTTGTGTGGCTCAACCCCGCTGTGAGGGAGTACTTGACAGAACGCAATTAAACTAACCATCCTTTCTATCCTTTCTTCTTGATTAAGTGCCTCAGAAGGTTGGAAACTTCTCTCTCAAGGTCAGAGAGCCCCTCTCCAGTGAGAGCTGATATCATCACAGAATTCTCTTTTAGAGGCCGGATCCTTTTTCTGCAGTCGTCATCCCAGATGTCCTTCTTGTTCAGGACGATCAGCACAGGCTTCTCCAGAAAACTTCTAATCTCATTTAAGACCCTGACTTGCTCTTTTAAGGTAAATCCACAGCTTTCTGTGGGGTCTATGAGGAAAAGGACAGCTCCCTCTAAATACTTCATGGCTGCTATGGCCTGGAGCTCCATCTCATTTCTACCGCTCAGAGGCCTGTCCAGCAGTCCAGGCGTGTCCACGTACTGCACCCTTCCAATTCCGACCATATCTTTATGTCCGATCAACACACCTTTGGTTGTGAAGGGGTAGGGAGCAACTTCTGGATTGCCAGAGGAGAGTCTTCTTACAAGGCTGCTCTTCCCTGTGTTCGGCATTCCAGCCACTATAATGCTGAGAGAGTCAGTATCTACGTTAGGGAGCGAGCGCAATAATTTGCTCGACTTTCTCACGTATTCTATCTCCTCACTGATCCTATCGACGAGAGATGAAAGCCTAGCGATTCCGCGATTTCTTATCTTTCTCATCTCCTCCATGTCATCCGCTTTCCGGAGCTCCAATGTGGTCTCTCGCATGATATTCTTGAGAATCCTTGAGGCCCAATCTAGAGCGCCCAGAGAATGTCTTAATCTATCTATGTCCACGATGAGGGAGGCAAGCTCCTTGTAGAAGGGGTGTACCCCAGATATATTAGGATAGGATCCGACAACAAGCTTCAGTGTCTTATATACAATCGAGAACATGGTCTTTATCCTTAAAATCTCTCTGGACCTAGCGCTTTCCAGAAGAACTTTTTTCTTCTTAGGGGACTTTCTAAAAGCTCTCCTGACGGCGGAGTCAACGATTCTGTCAGCCGGTGGGGGACTTTTCACTCTAGAAAATGGATTTGACATAAAATCCCCCTTTCAATTTTATATTAACTGCGCTATCGAGTAAACTATGTTCGATACCAAAACGAAGCCTGCAGCCATGGAAATAGCTTTAGCGATTCTATCTGCGGACTTTTCATCGCTGATCAGCAACATCAGGGAGTCCTTAAGAACAAGCCCTCCATCCAGAGGGATTAGCGGCAGGGCATTCAGGATTCCTATTCCGAAACTGAACAAGACAATCCAGATGATGAGCTCCTCAAGAGGCATGGATGCGCTGCTGGGTAACCAAGGCGATCTGTAGTACGGGAAAGGATTGAGATATATGCCGAACCAGGGCAAGGAAGAGTTCTTAGGAGAGCTCCCCAGTACAACAGTTACGTTACCTCTGAGCGTGGACACCAAAACTACGCTACCAGGTTGCAACCTCCTTTCAGCGTTGATGAGGTCCGCTATGGATCGCACTCTAGATCCATTTATTGATATTATGACATCAC
>CAZGKA010000062.1:0-1727 GCA_964525965.1 uncultured Nitrososphaerota archaeon | reverse complement strand
AGAGATAAGCGAAATGTTCAAGATACTGAAGGGCTTCCTAAGGAACCAGAACTTCACACAGGTGTACGTTCTATACGCTGGTGCCTACAAGAACACGGTCGTTCCCCTGCTTTACTGCATGGATGGAATCTTCAGGACCAGGAGAAAGCTGGAGGGTTCGAGGTACAGGTTCTTCTTGAGCATAGAGAGGCTCTTCGCCACCAACTATCCAGTGGAGCTCATAGAGTTCATACCCTCGAAGAGCGGGATAAGGCTCCTCACCGCTGTGTAGAACTAAGCAGGTTTTCGAAGAGAGAGAAGTCGTTGAGCACATGTAGGTGTGTGTAGTTGCAGAGGAGATTTTCTTTCATTATCCCGTCGTGGGAGCCGTCCACCCCGTAGCCCCTCAGCATCTTAAAGGCGAACTCGACGTCCTCCTCAAGCAGGAGCTTCGAGTGATGAAACTCGTGTCCCACTATTTCCTTGCCTGCCTCGCACAGGAGGTTCCTCCTGATGGCCCTCAGATGAGTGTATCCATGACCCACCGGTTTTCTCTGCATGACCACCTCCGCGTCCACAAGTCCCAGCATCTCATAGCTCCTGTCAGTCCTCAAGCGGCTGCAGGAGTACATCAGTCCTCCGCACTCGGCGTATATCTTCATCCCCCTCTCGTGCTCCCTGAGAACCGATCTTCTGAACCCCTCGTTCTCCTCTAGGAGGGGGGCGTACACCTCCGGAAAGCCGCCTCCTATATAGAGGAGGTCCACCTCAGGAAGCCCATCATCCCTGATGGCGTCAACGTAGAGCACTCTCCTTGCGTGCCTCTGCAGGAACTCTATGTTCTCGGGATAGTAGAAGGAGAAGGCCTCATCCATCACCACGGCCACGTCCACGTCGAAGGTGACATTGGGTTCCCTCACATCGGGAAGATCAATTTCTGGGGCTTCGAAAGCTATCTCCTTTATCCTATCCAAGTCTAGTCTTTCGGAGGTTCTTTCGGATACCTCCACCAGCTTCTCCAGTTCTCTGCTCCTCTCAGCGACGGGTATGAGGCCGAGATGCCTGTACCTCATGACTTCCTCCACCGTTTTGCTCCTCATGACTACCCCTAGAAGCTCCACTTCGGGAACCAGCTCCCTGAAGATCCTCCTTATCTTTCTCTCCTGTCTCTCCCCGGCCACGTTGTTCACTATGACTCCCTTTATAGGAGCCTCCCTGTCGAAGCTTACCATTCCCTTCGCTATGGCCGCCAGCCCTCTGTTTATCCTCTCAGCGTTCAAGACCAGTATCACGGGAGTCTTGAGCAGTTTGGAGACCTCAGCTGTGCTGCCCCTTTCACTAACACCATCTGGACTGTCGTAAAACCCGAAGAAACCTTCTATCACAGCTATGTCGGCGTCCCTCGAGTTCCTCGCTAGGGACCAGAGAAGCACATCCCTGCTGAACATGTACGAGTCCAAATTTCGACAGGTCCTGCCGGAGATGAACGTGTGATAGGAGGGATCTATGAAGTCGGGTCCGACCTTGAAGGGTTGGACCTTGAGCCCCTCTTTTTTAAGAGCCCTTATCAATCCCAAGGTCACTGAGGTCTTGCCGCTCTTACCGCTGGGAGCCGATATC
This sequence comes from uncultured Nitrososphaerota archaeon, assembly GCA_964525965.1. Lineage (GTDB taxonomy): Archaea > Korarchaeota > Korarchaeia > Korarchaeales > Korarchaeaceae > Methanodesulfokora. The sequence goes on along the minus strand of CAZGKA010000062.1, from coordinate 128 downwards.
AGTATCCTAGGGAGCTTCACAGGCAGGGAGCTACGGTCCAAAAATTAAAGTTTGGTGGTGCCACGGACTCTTCTCGGCCCGATCACCGCCGACCTAGGGGCCCGACCACGGATGGAGCCCGCTATATC
>CAZGKA010000061.1:0-16701 GCA_964525965.1 uncultured Nitrososphaerota archaeon | reverse complement strand
CGATCTTCCCCCTGTGAGGCCCCCCAGAAACTTCTCATGGGTTGAGAGCTATCTGGCTGCCTCAGCCATGCTGAGGGATCCCTCCGAGATAAGATGGCTCAGGTCGTCGGGCATCACAACGATAGTATCACTGGAACCCATGGACGACCATCTGGAGGAGGAAGCTAAGTCTTTGGGAATCAGGGTCCTCAGGATGAGCGTTCCCGAGTTCTCCCCTCCGAGCATGGACGACATGCTGAAGTTCGTCCGCTTAGTGGAGGAGGAGAGGAAGAGAGGGGGAAAGGTGCTGGTCCACTGTTACGCTGGATGCGGGAGGACGGGCACGATCCTAGCGGCCTACTTCGTTTACAGGGGGATGCCGGCCAGGGAGGCAATCGAAAAAATAAGGGCCCTCAGACCCTGCTCGGTGGAGAGCATATCTCAGGAGAGCTCCGTATACTGGTTCGAGAGGGTCATCTCGAGCGAACGCTCCCGTAATCGACGAGGGCCTTCATAGCCCTCACGGCCCTCTCCGGCTCCGGGTATGCGGGAATGCCGAACTCCTCGAACCTCCTTCTGAACTCCTTTGCATAGGATCCCTCCCCCACGTCGACCATCACGATGGGCTTGCCCTTCATGTCCACAGCTGCTATCTTGTCCGGAAGCTCTCCCGTCACTCCGGGGATGTGGTGGAGAGCAAGCATTATTATTCCATCCACGTGGGGATCGTCCACGAGCACCTTCAGGGCCTCGACGAACGACTCATCTGTGGCGGAGCCGGTCAGATCTATGGGGTTGTGTATGGCGGCTATCGGAGGTATGACCCCGGATTCCATGAGCTTTCTGAGCTTCTCCTCGGTCTCTTTACTGGTCCTCGGGGCCTGCAATCCACACATCTCGATGGCGTCAGCGGTCATGACCCCCACACCACCTCCATCCGTGAGGATCGCTATCCTCGGTCCTCTAGCCGGGGGCTGCATCACGAGGGCCTTGGCCATGTCGAACATGTGCTCCATGTCGTCAGCTCTGAGAACTCCTGTCTGTTTGAAGGCAGCCTCGTAAACGCTGTCGGATCCAGCTATCGCTGCCGTGTGGCTTGATGCAGCTCTAGATCCAGCGCTTGTCCTTCCCGCCTTCAGAACGACTATGGGCTTCCTCTTGGTTATCTTCTTGGCGACCTCCACGAACCTCCTTCCCCTGTCTATCGACTCCGAGTACATCAGGATGACCTTGGTGTGCTCGTCCTCCCCCAGGTACTCCATGAGCTCCACCTCATCGACGTCCGCCTTGTTGCCGTAGCTCACGAACTTGGCGAGGCCTATGCCCTCCCCATACATGTAGTCCAGGCAGGCCACTCCGAAAGCTCCGGACTGGGAGATCAAGGATATGTTGCCCGGCTTCGGCCTTGGAAGCGACTCGAGAGGACGTCCCCTGAAGTCCTTGTCCACGGGGAGAAACATGGTGTCCACCCCGTGGCTCGGCACCACGACCCCCACGCAGTTGGGACCTATCAGCCTCATGCCGTACCTTTTACAGATGGAGACGAGCTCCTCCTGCATCTTCCTGCCTTCCTCTCCGACCTCCGCGAACCCTCCGCTTATCACTATGATGTTCTTGACGCCCTTTCTTCCACACTCCTCAGCCACGGCGTTCACGTACTTGGCCGGCACGACTATCACAGCGAGATCTGGTACTTCCGGAAGCTCCTCCACGGACTTAAAAGTTGGGACACCCAGTATGTCCTCACCAGGCTTTGGGTTGGTGGCGTAGAGCCTGCCCTTGAAGATTCCCCTGTTCTTGTAGGTCAGCATGACCTCGAGGAGAGCGTGACCAACCTTTCCTGGCTTGCGGGAAGCTCCTGCCACAACTATGGAGCTGGGGTGAAAGAACTTGTCCAGCATTTGACCACCCTAAGCATGTTGTGGACCCTCCCTATTAAAACAAAATTTTTACCGGAGCGCCCTCCGCATCCGTCAGTGTGACGACGATGTAAAGTTACCGTACAAACGGAACAACCTTTATAATGGCTTGAGAACAAAACCCACCGATGAACGATATAGTCTCAACCCTGCTGATGGAAGTGGGCTTTCCCGCAGGCCTAGGATTCATAATAGGGTACACCCTCAAGAAGATAGCCAAGATAGTCCTAGCTATATTTGGGATATTTCTCTTAGCCCTATATTACCTTCAGATGAAGGGTTTGATCACTATCAACACGGAAAAACTGACGGAGAGCTTGAAGAATATCACGACCTCCGGTGTACAGCAGTTCAGCAGGATAATTGACTTCATGATATCCGGTGTTCTTCCAGCGGGCTCTTTCGTGGCAGGTCTAGCTCTCGGACTTAAGAAGGGATGATGAGCCTTTCTTCACAGAAGGGATTAAGCTAGTCCTGCCAACAAATCACCTTAAAAGTGATAGATGCTTCCTGAGGTATGCGGAGGGGATCAGCTCTTGAAGAGGAGAAGGCTCCTCTCTGGCTTCATAGCTCTGATAGCAATAGCTATGGTCTGCACAGCATCTATATCGCTGTTCTCGTCGAGAGGTGCACAGAAGATAAAGATAGGAACCCTCCAGGGAGGGGTCTCAACACTCGACGTCATCCAGATGGTGGACAAGAAGGGGCTGGTCAGCGTTAAGTACTTCGACAAGACACTCAACCTGGCTCAGGCCCTTGAGAGGGGGGACATAGACGTTGCCGTGATACCGGCGGAGATGGTGGCAAAGCTGGACCAGATGGGGGGCAAGGTCAGGATCGTGGCAGTGGACATGTTTCAGAACCAGGCAATAGTGGTCCACAGGGACAGCGGCATCGAGACGCTGGAGGATCTCATCGGCAAGAGGGTCGGCGTCTTCACCCCCACCGGCACCTACGCCATGTTCAAAACCTACATGACCCTGAAGCAGATCCCGCTGGACGGAATGATCCTCGTTGATAAGCCTCCAGCTCAGCTCGTCCAAGCGTTTCAGAACGGAGAGATAGACGCGGTGGTCATCTGGGAGCCCTTTGTCTCAAAACTCCTCTGCTCCGGAGGGAAGGTTCTGGAGAGCTTCTCCTCTTTGGGACAGGACCTCACAGGAAGGAAGCCGGTCATGATAGTCTACGCCGCCTCCAGCAAGGCGGTGGAGGAGAAGAGATCCGCTCTGAGGGAGCTGATCAAGCTCAGGATTGAAGCTGCGAAGTTCTGGAGGAGCAACAAGGACAAGGTCGTTGAGATCCTCACAAAGAAATACGATCTGACCGAGGAGGAGGCGAGCAGCGTCTACAACCGGGTGGACATCTGGGACGGAGACCTGACGAAGGACCTTGAGGAGAACATAATGACCGTCTGGAAGCTCGCCTGGAGAGGGGGCTACCTGAAGAAGGATCCCTCGGACCTAAAATGGGTCTTCCTGAACCCGTAGGAGGGTGTCCGCCATAGGAGATCTCAAGGGCTGGGCGACCGTGATCCCCCTCTCCTTCATCGGGTGGGAGGCACTCAGCCTGTGGAACCCTCGGTTCATACCGGGTCCGGCGAGCGTCGTGATCTACCTCATCAACATGGACCCCAGAGAACTGCTCGGCAACGTGGCCATAACGATATCCAACTCCACTCAGGGCTTCCTCTTGGGAGCCCTCCTCGGGGTTGGGCTGACCTGCTTATCTCACTTCAGCGATCTCCTCAGGTCCTCTGTGAGGGTCCTCAACACAGTTGTCCAGAGCATATCGGTGCTGGTCTGGACAATAATATTCGTCATGGTCTTCGGGGTCCTGAGCTTCATACCCTCCGTCCTGGTCACGGCCATGGTCGTCCTGCCTGTCGTGCTCTCGAACCTGATAACCTCCGTGGAGACCGTGGACGAGAAACTCCTGGATCTGACCTTTCTGCTGGGGGCCAGCAGGAAGGACGAGCTCCTAGATGTGATACTTCCCTCCAGCCTCCCCTACCTGGCCTCAGCAGCCAGGGTGGGTTACGGGCTCGCCCTGAGGATAAGCGTCGTCGCTGAGGCCTTCGGGAGCAGCGGGGGAATAGGGTTCATGATAGTCCACTGCTACAACCTGATGGACCCGAGAGGGGTGTTCGCCTGGTCCCTCCTCCTCGTGGCCCTGATGATATTTGTGGATCAGTTGGTCTTCAAACCCCTGGAGAGGTACGCGATGAGATGGAAGCTGTGATAGTCGACGGAGTTACGAAGAGCTTTGACGGAAAGCTCGTGCTGGACAGAGTGTCCCTATCAGTGGAGAAAGGAGAGTTCCTAGCTATCGTGGGACCGAACGGGTCGGGAAAGACAACGCTGCTCAGGGTGATAGCTGGTGTGCTCAAGCCCGATTCCGGCAGGGTGGAGGTTCGGGGGAGGATAGGAATGGTCCCACAGGAGAACCTCCTCCTCCCGTGGAAGAAGATAGGGTCCAACATAGAGCTTGGACTGAAGTTTCACAGGGTCCCCAAGGAGGAAAGAGTGAAGAAGGTCAGGGAGATGGCCTCTTTCCTGGGGATAGAGGAGTACTTGGACCTCTATCCATGGAAGGTGAGCGGAGGGGTCGCCAGGAAGGCGGCGATAGCGAGGGCCCTGGTGCTCGACCCCGACATACTCCTCCTAGACGAGCCCCTCACGGGTCTGGACGTCCCCTCTAGAAGAAATCTGACCGAGTCCCTGACCAAGTTAAGGGGCAGGATAACAGTGATCTTGGTCACCCACAGCATGGAGGAGGTCTTCTCCCTAGCCGACAGGGTTGCCATGCTCACTCCCAGACCGGCTAGAGTGGCCTCGGTGTTCAGGACCGATGAGATAAGCGAGAGGGAGCTCAAGCTCCTCCTGACGGGAATAATCACATCGGAGCGAGAGCCAGCATCGGAGTGATATGTCCTGAGGATGATTGCTCGGAGGAGTGAGGTTGGAGCGCTATCAGTCGGCTATCAGAGATTAGCCTGCTGCCTTGAAGAATAATCCTCGAGGACGTTCTTCATAGGTAGCTCAATATGGGGCCCAGCCCGGCCAGGATGCCGACGAGGAGGTTCATGTTGAACACGTCCGGAACCTTTCTCAGGTTCTTCAGGACCACGAGATCTCCTCCTAGGAAGAGAGCCGAGGCCAGTACAGCGGACGGAACGGCCACAAACTTGAGGGGGCATCTGAAGGAGCCCTCTATCAGGAGGACTGCAGACACAAGATGCATGGCCAGGGAGGCCAGCACGGCTCTCCTCGGTCCGAGCCTGCTGGGCAGGCTCCCCAACCCGAACCTCCTGTCGAAGTCTACATCCATTATGGAGTATATCACGTCAGCCCCGGCTATCCACAGGGACACGGCCACAGCGTAGTCCCAGGGAACCCTGGCGAGGGCGTCCATCAGGCTGGAGGCGATGCCTCCGTAGGCCCCTATCGCTCCCCCCATCACGGAGAGACCCAGGACAGCTCCCAGGTGCAGATGGGGGAGGCAGTGCAATCTCTTGGCGTAGGGATAGCTCATGGCCACCAGATAAACGACAGGACTCAGAACGAAAGCGTAGAAGTTGAGCAGGTATGCGGAGATGAAGAAGAGCAGACTTCCAAAGATCACAATGCCCCAGGCCTCCTTCGTCGTCACGGCTCCCGTTATCAGGGGACGCCTCTTAGTTCTCGGGTTCATCCTGTCTATCTCCAAGTCGGCTATGTTGTTGTAGGCCATGGAGGCGGTCCTCAACCCGAAGAGCGCCGTGAATATGAGGAGGCAGGTCCAGAGGTCGGGAACGCCTCTGAGGGCCAGGAAAGCCCCCACATAGGCAAAGGGGAGGCTGAACACCGTGTGCTCGATTCTTATGAGCCTGAGGTACGCTTTGATCTTTCCCCTCCCTGTCCTTCCGGGATCCCACGCTGGAACCTCAGAGGCCATACTCGCCCCACCTCCGGTCCACAAGCCTCGCGGTCTCCTCGTCCGGCTCAACCTCCTCGGGCCACTCAGCCCCGTACTCCTCTTTAAACTTCCGGGTCGCATCCACCCCCATCTTGCTTCCGTATCCGGGCGTGGGGGTCGTGTGGTCTATCTGGTCGTTGGCAGCTCCCTCCACGATGAGCACATCCCTCCTGGGATCGACCGTTGAGGCCACGGCGTAGAGGACCTGGTTCATGTCGTGGACGTCCACGTCCTCATCGACCACGACTATGATCCTGGTGAGGCTGAACTGTCCGAGACCCCAAAGCCCCATCATCACCTTCCTGGCGTGTCCGGGGAACCTCTTCCTTATCGAGACGATGGCAACTCCCTGAAACATCCCGTGGACGGGGAGGTTTATGTCCACAACCTCCGGGAGGAGAACCTTTATCAAAGGCAGGAAGACCCTCTCCACAGCTTTTCCTATCCAGGCGTCCTCCAAGGGAGGTTTACCAACCACAGTGGCGTGGAGGATTGGATCTTCCCTGCAGGTGATCCTCTCGACGTGCATCACGGAGAAGTAGTCGGGGGGTGTGTAGTAGCCCCAGTGGTCCCCGAACGGGCCCTCGAGCTCCACTTCGTCCGGTCTGACGTATCCCTCTATCAGGAGCTCGGCCCTCGCCGGCACGAGGATCTCGTCCTCGGTCACCTTCATCACTTCTATGTTCCCTCCAGCCACGAGACCAGCAAAAAACAGCTTGTCCATCGGGTAGGGGACGGGAGCCACCCCTGTGAACGCCGTGGCCGGGTCAGCTCCAACAGCTATCGCCACGTGCAGCTTATCCCTCCCCCTGCGCTTGCAGTTCTCCAGGAATATGGGGGAGTTCTTGTGGACCTGCCAGTGAACGATCACCTTCCTCCCTCCCTTTATCTGGACCCTGTAGACGCCTATGTCCTGAACTCCGGTCTCCGGATCCTTGGTGAAGACCAGGGGATAGGTGAGGTACCTCCCGCCGTCCTTTGGCCAGGTCTTCAGGGCGGGCACCTCGTCCATCGAGGAGAGCTCGACCTCCCTCACGGGACCCCTGGACACGACCTTGGGGATGAACCTTCTCATGGACATGACCTTGCCCAGGGCCCTGACCTTCTCCCCGAACCCGCCGACGGGCCTCACTGCGAGCATTTCCGTGAACCTCTCTCCTATCGATTCGAGCCTCTCCACGCCGAAGGCCACCTTGAAGAACTCCATCCCACCAAATATGTTTCCGACGATCCTCCAGTCAGGGAAGCCCTTCACCTTCTCGAAGAGGACGGCGTTCCCCATTCTGTACATCTGTCTCCTCAGGATCTCAGCGACCTCCAAGTGAGGATCGACCTCGACCTTGACCCTGCTGAGCATTCCCCTGGAGTCGAGGGCGGAGAGGTACTCTCTCAGGTCAGCGTACATAAGAGAGGGTACCTCCTATTCCTTAAGAGGGTTACTCCGCTCGACGATTCCACGGGAATTTTTTATTCCGATGGAGAGATGTCGTCGTGATGGATCTGACAGAAGCCCTCATGGAGATAGCAAGGGAGGCCAGGGAGAGCTGGGAGAGAAGGGTCGTGGTGCTCAGGGGATACACGCCCTCGGAGCTGGCACCCTTCCTCAGGGTCCTCTCCTCCGAGAGGAGGATAAGGGTTCTCTACGCGGGAACCAAGAAGGACGACAGGCTCGAGCACGAGGAAGCTCTGTCAATGGAGAACGTCGATCTGAAGTCCATAGACATGGACGACTCGACCAAGATCCTGGGCAGGACCTACGATCTCCTCATAATGGACGTCTCGGAGCAGTTCCGCCCCAACGACCTCGGGGTTCTGGTGGAGACGGTCGGGGGAGGGGGTCTGATCCTCATAACTCTGCCCGAGGACTGGACCGAGAGGCTGACCCTCTTCCAGAGGAACCTCATCTCCCCGCCCTACACCTCCAAGGACGTGAGGCAGGCCTTCAAGAGGAGGTTCCTGTCCAGCTTGGGGGTCCCCGGGATATGGCTGATAACCAGAGACTCCATCGTTGGTACTAGGAGGATCGAGAAGCACGAGCTCCCGAGCAGGATGGAATCGGACGATCCGGTTGAGAGCCTGGTGATGTCGGAGGATCAGCTCCAGGTTCTCAGGACTGTTCGGGCCGCTGCCTCCTCGAGATCCAGACAGGCCGTCGTGATAACGGCGAACAGGGGGAGGGGCAAGTCAGCTGCCCTGGGTCTGGCGATATCCCAGCTCATAGGGCGGAGGTTGGTCAAGACCGTCGGGGTCACGTCAGCCTCCGTGGAGGGAGTCCAGGTCCTGTTCGACTTCATAAAGAGGGGGCTCGAGGCCCAGGGCATAAGGTACAACGAGGTCAGGCGGGACGAGAACACGGTATCAATAATGGCTCGAGGGCGGATAGTCTTCTACAGGTCCCCCTTATCGATGTCCGAGCTGAAGATAAGGACCAAGGTCGTGGACGAGGCAGCCACGATACCCGTGCATCTCCTGATGAGGATCGTGAGGAGGAGCAGGCTGTCCCTCTTCGCGACCACGGTCCACGGCTACGAGGGGTCGGGGAGGGGCTTCACGATGAAGTTCCTCTCCTACCTGGAGAGGGCTAGGGACATCGACTTCAGGAGGCTGGAGATGACCACTCCGATAAGGTACCCGGAGAACGATCCGGTGGAGAGGTGGCTCTACGACCTCCTCCTGCTCGATGCGGAGCCTGCAGATATAGATGAGGTCGGAGAGCTGGAGTACGTGAGGATAGATCCCGAGAGCGCGGACGAGGAGATGTTGAGGGAGTTCTACGGGATATACGTCCTGGCGCACTACAGAAACAGGCCGAACGACCTAGCCACGATGCTGGAAGCTCCCCATCATCGCATGAGGGCCCTCCTCACGGGGGGCAAGGTGGTGGCGTCAGCCCAGATATGCGAGGAGGGGAGGCTGACCAGGAGCCTCGTCGAGAACATCGTCAGGAGGGAGGGAAGTCCTCCGGGCCACATGATACCATCGAGAATAGCGGTCCACTACGGGTACAAGTCGTTCTCCAAACTGTGGGGATGGAGGATAGTCAGGATAGCGGTCCACCCGAGGTTCCAGGGAAGGGGCATCGGATCCAAGATGTTGGAGTTCATCTCCCAAGAGGCCGAGGAGAAGGGGGTTGACTGGGTCGGAGCCAGTTTCGGCGCCTCTCCGGAGTTGATAAACTTCTGGATGAAGAACGAGTTTATACCGGTGCACCTGAGCCCCCAGAGAAACAGCTCTTCCGGTGAGTACAGCCTGTTCATGCTGAAGCCCCTGAGCGAGAGGGCCAGGGAGATCATACACGAGCTCAACTCCGAGCTCAAGAACAGGATACTGGAGTCAGCCCACGACGTGTACTTTGACATGGATCCGGAGATCCTGAGGCAGCTTCTTTCCTTCCCCAAGATAAATGCTGAGCTGAAGCTCAGGCAGTCCCAGAGGATCAGGCTGGAGGACTACCTCAGGGATCTGAACACCTACGAGATGGCGTCCGATGCCATAAGGAGGCTCCTCATAACGTACCTCCTCACGTCAGATGGCGTGGATCCCAGGCTCGTCAGGATACTTCTGGCCAAGAACCTGCAGGGGAAGCCCTGGTCATCGGTGATGAGGCTCGCTAGGGTGAAAAACCTGAACGACGCCTTGGCAGTGATAAAGGACTGCGTCAGGCAGATATACTCAACTCTGTCCGGTGGGGGGACCAGGTGATAGACAGAATGCTAATGACCCCTAGGCTCATCGTCGATCATCCTTTTATATCGTCCCGGAGCAAGCTTCACGAGAGAGCATGAAAAAACTGCTGTCCTCCCTGATGTTTCTCCTGCTCCTGATCACACCCATGTATCTCAGCGCAGGCAGGTGTCCTTTAGGAGGAAACAGCCCTCCTGTAGCATCAATACAGAGCTACTCAGTGTCCTCGGATGGTCATAAGGTCACCTTCTCCCTGAAGTTCAGCGATCCCGATGGAGACTCCATAGTGGGTTGGTACTTCGACTTCGGAGATGGACATGTGGTGAACAAGACGACAGCTCCCCCGCACACCCTGACCCACACATACAAGCACTTTGGCACCTACGACATAGTCTTTAGGGTCAAGGACAAGTTCGGCGCGTGGTCTAGGCCCTACAAGGAAACCATATGGGTCTCTCCATCCAACATGCCTCCGAAGGCCGTCATAGAGTACGCAGGACCCAATCCAGCGACCGTGGGTCAGGTCATAACCTTCAAGGGGTACGGCGTCGACCCCAACGGCTACCCCATAAAGTCTTGGACGTGGGACTTCGATGACGGCAAGAAGGTCAGCGGAAAGGGCTCAACGTCTCAGGTCACTCATGCTTTCTCCAAGCCTGGGGTCTACATAGTCAGGTTCGCCGTCAAGAACTCCAAGAATAAGTGGTCCACCTGGGATGTGGTGGCCGTGAGGGTGGTCACCGTTGAGCAGCAGAAGAACGTTCCTCCAACAATCCAGGGACTTGTCTTCTCCCCCCAGAACCCAAAGGTCAACGAGCAGGTTAAGTTCGTGGTCTCGGCCATAGATCAGGATGGCACGGTTAAGTACGCCCTCTGGAGCTTTGGCGATGGCACCACCCAAAAGGATGGCGTGAAGGTCACCCACAAGTACATCCAGTCAGGGACCTACACCGTCTCCGTGAGAGTGGTCGACGACAAGGGAGCCACCTCGAAGACCTACACGGTCAAGGTGACCGTGACGGGGAACAAACTTCCAGCGGCCACTGTTCTTGATCTGAGGATCAGTGGGCTGAACGTCTCCCTGAACGGGGTAGGCTCCGATCCGGACGGCCAGGTGGTCAAGTTCAAGGTGGACTGGGGCGACGGCCAGATCACGGAGGGAGAGCTCAAGGGCAACGGCGTACCCACAGGTCTGCTGAAACACACATACCAGAGCTCCGGAAATTACACCCTAAAGTTCACGGTTATGGATGACCAAGGAGCATGGTCCCAGCCCGTCATCAGGAGCGTTCTGGTCAAGGAGGCTAAGAACCCCAGTCAGGTGAGCCTGCTGGCCATGCTGGCCGCTGCCTTGGTGGGAACTGTGGCTGTGGCTATGGCTTTCGTCGTCAGGAGAGGGGGGTCCGGACTGAAGAAAGCTAAAAAGGCCAAATTTGGGACCAAGAAGCGGAAGCGGAAGTTCGGGAAGTTTAAAGCGAAGCGATCATATCTACGGAGATGAGGCCGTCCTTCTCCCTGGTAACCCTGACCTCGGGCAGGTCTCTGTCTCTGAGAAGCTGTATGGCCCATTTCCTGGCTCTGTCCGCTTGGGAGGGATCCTCGACCTCCACGCTGAAGGATATCACTTCATACTTAAATAGGGAGAAGGCGTCCATTATCTCCTTTATGGCCCTTTCGAGGTCCTTGAGCTGTTCCTCTACGCTAGCCCCTGCCAAGTGAGGGGAGGGCTTCAAGTCGGTTACATAGAGAAAGCCCTCTTTTACCCTTATATCAGCTCCTCTTTCAGCCTTGTATCTCTGGATCAAGATCTTTCTCTTGAGGGATCTCTTTGAGTACTCCTCCATGCTCTTCTTGAGAACCTTCTCAGCCCACCTGTGCCCTATCGGATAGGAGATCGCTATGCACACAACCGCCGCTACCGCCCAGATTCCCAAGATGAGCTTGACCTCGTTCACTATGACCTCGGAGTTCAGGAGGACCACGGGCTTGAAAGCGATCTGAAATATCCAGTACATTAGATAACCCATTATGACCATGGTGACTGCTAGAAAGGAGATCTCCATGGTCTGCTCCACGTACTTTTTCCTAGTATTTCGCACTAGATCCTCCTTCATTTTACTGATCAGGTAGTCCTCTTCCCAATCGGACATCAATCAATTAGTACCAAGTGCAGCCTTTTAATGTTGTCCGTTCTCGCGCTGAATTCGGAAACCTCAGCGACACATGAACCTCCGGGCCCCATCAACAAATTTTTAAGGTGGTCCTTCGGGGAAGCTTAGGTGTGCCGATGACCTATGACTGGGTGAAGAGGCTCTTCGTGGACAATGCCGACATCTATCTCAAGATAATGGACTCGCTCTGGTCCGACGGAGATATGCTAGCTGAGGGAATAGCTCGGGTCCTGAGGAGCTATGGTCTGGGACCTGGAGCTAGAGTGCTCGATCTATTCTGTGGTAACGGAAGAGTTTCGGTTAACCTGGCCAAGAGAGGATTTGAGGTCACAGGAGTAGACATCTCCTTTCCGTTCGTGATGAACGCCAGAGAGAAGGCCGAGAAGGTCGGCGTCAAGGACAGGACCAACTTCATAGCAGGGGACGTGAGGGAGCTCAGGAGGCTCCTGAAGCCCGAGGACAGGTACGACGTGGTGCTCATAGTGTGGAGCAGCTTGGGCTACTACGATGAGATGACCGACCTAGAGGTCCTGAAACAGGCCAGGGAGTTCTCGGAGGACAACGCGGTCCTGGTCATAGCGGACACGATTCACAGGGACTTGGTGACCGGTAGCGGCTATAACAGCAGGAGAACCTTCACGATGCACGGAGATGTCCTCCTTCTCGAGAAGAACTTCTTCAACCCGTTGAACTCCAAGATGATCTCGGACTGGATGATCTACGAGGACGAGGGCACCATACTCAAGAAGAAGCTCTCGATAACAATAGAGGTCCGGATATACACGGTGACCGAGCTGGTGAACCTCCTCAGGCAGGCGGGATGGGGAGTCGACTCAATATACGGGGACCTGAGAAGGCTCCAGCCCTTCAATCCATCCACCTCGAGGCTCAACCTGGTAGCAAGGGCCCTGTGAGATGAGGGAGTACAGCAAGGAGGAGGTACTGGGGAGGCTGAACCCTCTCGTAGCCCGTTGGTTTGACGAGAGCTTTGAGGACCTGACTCCTCCCCAGAGGTACGCGATAGTCCCCATAATGGAGGGGAAGAACGTACTGGTGTCCAGCCCCACGGGTTCAGGAAAGACCCTGACAGCTTTCCTCACGGTGATAAACGAGCTCTTCAACCTGGCCCTGAGGGGGGAGCTGGAGGACCAGATCTATGCTGTCTACATATCCCCGCTGAGGGCCTTGGGGAACGACATATACAAGAACCTCCAGGTTCCCCTAGAGGGCATAACGCAGATAGCTCGATCGGAGGGAATCGAGCTACCTGAGATAAGACATGCCGTCCGTACGGGAGACACACCCCAGTCCGAGAGGCAGAGACAGCTCAGGAAACCTCCTCACATACTGATAACCACGCCGGAGACCTTCGCCATAGTGCTCACGGCCCCCAAGTTCAGGGAGAAGTTCAGGTCCGTCAGATGGGTTATAGTGGACGAGATCCACAGCTTGGTGGAGAACAAGAGGGGATCACACCTCTCCCTCTCCTTGGAGAGATTTGACCACTTCCTGGGAAGGGACTTCGTCAGGATAGGGCTTTCGGCCACCATAAATCCGCTGGAGGAGGTGGCCAACTTCTTGGTGGGTGTGGGGAGGAAGTGCCTGATAGTGGACACCAGGTTCGCCAAGAAGAAGGACTTCGGGGTTTTGGCCCCTGTGAGCGACATGATACACACGGACGTGGAGGAGCAGCAGAGGAGGCTCTACGATCTGGTGGCCAGGCTCGTCTCCAGGCACAGGACCTCCCTGATATTCACGAACACGAGGAGTGGGGCGGAGAGGGTCACCTTCCATCTGAAGCAGAGGTTCAAGGACGTGGAGGAGATAAGGGAGGAGATAGCCGCCCATCACAGCAGCCTGAGCAGAGAGGTCCGCCTGAGGGTGGAGGACCTGATGAAGAAGGGCAAGCTCAGGGCGATAGTGAGCTCCACCAGCCTGGAGCTGGGGATAGACGTCGGATCCATAGACCTGGTGATACAGATAGGAAGCCCCAAGTCGGTCACCAGAGCTGTCCAGAGGGCTGGGAGGGCTGGACACGGGTATAAAGGGACGATAAAGGCTAGATTCATAGCCATGGACAGAGATGATGCAATCGAGCTGGCTATAATGGTGAACAAGGCTCTGGAGGGATTTCTGGACAGGGTGCACATACCCGAGAAGCCCTTGGACGTTCTGGCCCAGCACCTGGTGGGCATGGCCGTCGAGAAGAGATGGACCGTCGACGAGGCGCTTAACGTCGTCAGGAAGGCATATCCGTACAGGAACCTCTCAAAGGAGGAGCTGGTGTCCGTCCTGAGGTACCTCTCTGGAGAGAACGAACAGCTCAGAGGGAGGAAGGTCTACGGAAAGATCTGGTTCGATGAGGAGGAGATGACCTTCGGGAGGAGAGGACGAACGGTCAGGGCCATCTACATGACCAACGTGGGCACGATACCTGAACAGACCGGGGTCAAGGTGTACACGACCGACGGAAAGTTTGTCGGCAAGCTGGAGGAGGAGTTCCACGAGAGGCTCTATCCTGGGGACAGGTTCGTCCTGTCCGGCAAGGTCTTCGAGTACGTCGGGATGAAGAGGGGAAAGGCCATAGTAAAGCCGGCCTTCGACCAGAGGCCCACGGTCCCCTCCTGGTACTCTGAGATGCTGCCTCTGAGCTTCGATCTGGCTCTGGAGATAGGTAAGTTCAGGAGAATGGCCATGAAGCTTTTAGCTGAGGGGAGGGACGATGAGCTCAGGAGGTTCCTCAGGAGGAAGTGCAGAGCAAACGACAAGGCCGTGGAGGCGATCCACGGATATCTGAAGATGGAGCTGGAGTACCTCAGATCCCTCGGGTTCAGGCCGGAGGACGTGCCCTCCGACAGAGTGGTGGGGATCGAGTGCTTCTTGGACGAGGAGGGGAGGTACAGACAGATATTTCTGTCGCTCTTCGGAAGGAGGGTCAACGACGCTCTGAGCAGAGCTCTGGGTTATCTAGCCTTCTCTAAGATAGGGGAGCCCGTGGGAATCTCGGTAACGGACAACGGGTTCTCCCTCACCTACCCCCTCGGACATGAACCGTGCGTGAGCTTCGAGGACCTCCTGGAGGTGGATCTCAGGAGGACGCTGGAGAGGGCCATAAGCATGACCGACCTGATGAGGTCCCGGTTCAGGCACGTGGCCACTAGGGGGCTCATGATACTCAGGAGCTACAAGGGATACGAGATAAGCGTGGCCAAGCAGAGGATAACGGCGGAGTCGCTCATGAGGATAGTCATGAGGATGAAAGACTTCCCCCTTCTCAGGGAGACCTACAGGGAGATCCTGGAGGACTACATGGACATCAAGAACGCCGCCAGGGTGTTGAGCTGGGTCAGGTCCGGTCAGGTGAGGGTTGTGGACCTGGGCCTTCTTGAGGTCCCAACGCCCTTCGCTCAGTCGATAGCCCTCGAGAGCCTGAGCGACGTGATATTCATGGAGGACCGCATAGCGGTGCTGAGGGAGTTCGAGGAGAAGTTGAGGAGGATAATAGCGGAGGAGGTCAGGCAGAGGTGAGGGTGGACCTCTTCCCCTATGGGGCGTTCCTGAGGGACCTCGGGGCCCTGGTAGTAGCTGATCTCCACCTGGGGATCGAGGAGTACCTGGCTTCACAGGGGCTGTACCTCCCGTACAGCCAGCTACCCGATCTGGAGAAGATGATCGTTGAAGCACTGGAAAGGTACGATCCCGACAGGCTGATCCTGCTGGGCGACGTGAAGCACGAGTTCGGGAGGGCGAGCGATCAGGAGTGGAGGGACGTCAGGGACCTGATGTCCTCCCTGAAGGAGAGGGTCAGGGTGGAGGTGGTGAGGGGCAACCATGACAACTACCTGATACCCATCCTGAGGAGGATGGACGTTCCACTTCACGATCCAATGCTGAAGCTCGGTAATGTGAAGCTGGTCCACGGCCATCAGAAGGTGGAGCTTGAGGGGACGATAGTGATGGGGCACGAGCATCCCGGCATAGCCATAAGAAAAGATTTTGGAGCGAAGGTCACCTTCAAGTGCATGTTGCACGGCGTCTTCGAGGACTTCGAGGTGTTCGTCCTTCCCGCGGCCACGATGGTCGGGGGAGCAAAGGACATGCTGTCGTCCGAGCCGCTCTCACCGATCCTCAGGGAAGTGGGCCTCTCAACCATGGAGGTTCACGTTGTTGACGAGGTTGCTGGTGTGAGAAGGCTGGGAACTCTAGGAGATCTATCGAGAATCCTCTGGTCTCAGAGATCGTGATCACGGAGGCAGGGCTCCGTAGACTGGACGTGGTGAACCTCTGAGGACCTCCCGTCCTCTTTATCCTGATGGCCTCTGGGATCACCATCTCCACGAGCCTCTGGCTGGGCCTCCCCAGTCTGACGCTTGGACACCTGAGATCCACGTAGACATAGTACATCTCATCCAGCTGAAAAATGGCCTCCTCTCCCCTTCCGTAGATGGGCTTCTCCATGACGAGGATGGGCCACGTCTTGCACACGACCGGTTTATCATTTCCCAAGGAGCACAGGTTGCCCACCTGAAAGATACATCTACCGTTCACCCTTCTGAGAACAGTTTTTCCATGGACAATCTCTATCTTGTCCCACCCGTACTTGGTAGCTATTCTCACAGCTTCTCTTCTGTTCAGAGGTACGTAAAATCTCCTGCAGCAACTTCCGCATGCGATGCACTCCCAGTCCCTGACTCTCCTCCAGGGGACAGGAGGCATCCTGTTTCTCCACGGTTTTTCAGCTCTAAAAGGTTACGTTTTAAGGTAAGCAAGTATTCAACATAAGGGACCCCCCATGTGGATGGATCTAATATCTTTGCTCTTCTTCCTGCTGATAGCCTACATGCTGCTGGCTCCTCAGCTGTCCTTCAGGTCGATGGTCAACGCAAGGAGAACCATACTCAGGGCCCTAGCTAGGAAGAGGGGGAGCAACGTCATAACCCTGATACACAGGCAGGAGTCCGTCGGGCTCCTCGGCATCCCCCTGTACAGGTACA
>CAZGKA010000060.1:0-2176 GCA_964525965.1 uncultured Nitrososphaerota archaeon | reverse complement strand
ATGAGGAGAATCCCTTTGGAACGGACCACTTAGCCGTTTTAAGCTTCTTTCTTATTATTTCCTTGCTTTTACGTGCCTCCAGTTCCCTTATTTTCATCTCAACGAACTTCCTAAGTTCTTCAGGCCAGTTTACCTCACTTTTAAACTCCTCCATCTTCCTCTTCATTTCCTTCCTGATCTTAAATGAGACTACCTCGGACATCTCATGGTATACCCTATCGGTAGATATTAAGTTTACCAAGGCGTTTGGTGGACCGCACGAAGAGGTTGTTCGGATGAGTTCGATCGCTGCAGGCCTAGAAACTTTGGCGAGGGTTCAGGAGCCCCACCCTCCACCAACGGAGCCAAGGCCGACCTGTCGGAAAAGTTCATCTCATTAACCTAAACAGTTAAGTGTTTTAAGTTCGAAGTTCACTGATCCTCCGATGACCTACAGCATGATAGCGGTCGAGGGGACATACATAGGCGGCGTGACGGCTTCCGGCAGCATAGCTGTGGGATCCAGAGTCCTCTGGTGCAGGTACAAGGTGGGGGGAGTGATAACTCAGGGATACACGAACCCGTCGCTCGGTCCTGTGATACTGGACCTCATGGAGAGGGGAAAAGGCCCTCAAGATGCCCTAGACGAGGCGCTGAGCATGGACAGATCTCCCGAGGTGAGACAGGTCGGGGTGATATCTGCCTACGGCGAGGTAGCAATCCACTGTGGATCTGAGTTGCCCAGAGAGGTTGGTTGGAGCTACAGAGAGGGCTCATATGTGGCCATGGGCAACCTCCTGTCCTCTAAGGAGGTTATAGACAGGATGGTCGAGACCTTCCTAGAGAGCGGCGGTGACCTCGTGTGGCGACTTCTCTCATCCCTAAAAGCAGGTCAGGAGGCTGGAGGAGATGCAAGAGGGGATAGAACTGCTGCAATACTGGTTGTGGGTCCAACGGAGTATGGAAGGAGTTACGACAAGATACTTGATCTCAGGATAGATTTCTCTCCTGAACCTGTTGAGGAGCTGATAGGACTAACGGAGATCTTCCTCTCTCAAGAGAGATGAGGTCAACCTCTCCGCAGTTATTCTCTTATGCCGAAAGCTTCAGGATCTTGAGCACTGAGTTTTTCAGGAAAACGGGTCTCCTTAACGTAGGTGGATCCATGGAGGGCATATTCTGTAGATGTAGCGTGAGGTTCTTCGAGGACAAGCCTGTGGAAGAGGACAAGCTCAGGAAAATTTTGGAGGCCGCCGTGAGAGCTCCTAACGCCATGGGACTCGAGCAGTGGTTCTTCATGGTCGTCAAGGAGAGCAGCACCGTTGAGAAGCTCTGGAAGATAATAAAGGATGCTCACGTATTCTACTACGAGAAGGCCAGAATAAAGGGGCTTAGAAAGGAGCAGATGGAGAAGCTCATGAGGAAGTTCGATGAGAGGCTGTACTGGGCTCCTGTTTACGTGGCAGTCTATCTAGATGAGAGGAGAAAGGGGCTCAAGGAGGAGTTCTCCGACGTGGAGTTCCTGTGGGGTGTGGAGAGCGTTGCCGCGGCCATAGAGAACATGATGGTGGCCGCCGCCTCTATGGGGCTTGGAACCTGCTGGGTTGGTGTGGTGAACTTCGTGGAGGACAGGGTTAACGAGCTCCTGAATCCTCCAGAGGGATGCAGGCTCATAGCTGTCGTGCCGATCGGTTACCCGAAAGGGGAGATGAGGCCCAGACCCAGGAGAGGTCTCGAGGAGGTCTGCTCCTTCATATAAATTCAGTTTGGGGTTGAATGCCAGAAGATGCTTGCTCGGTTTGCGCTAGAGTCAATGCCGCAAGGCTACCTTTTTTAGGGCAGGAAAAACTCTTGAGAATCCGTATTTCTGCTTAAATGATCATTAAAATGAATTATATTTTCTAGAAGGTAAATTTTTATTTTTGTTGCTTTAGTGCTCGCTCTTAGGCGGCAATGTATGAAGACGAAAAAGAAGATATTATTGGTTATAGGAATAACTGCGATAATCCTCGGACCTCTGAACGTGGCAGCACTTAGCAAAATTGCTCCTTTAGAAGGAATACAATACCTTCATGACCAAGATAAGAAGAGCAGTGTATGTGTCTCTGCTTATGCTTTCGTGAGCGCTTGGAGAGATTTGAGGACTGGATATATATGTGATTTTCATCATGACGGCAGCTTAACTATTTGGGGATGT
>CAZGKA010000059.1:0-7449 GCA_964525965.1 uncultured Nitrososphaerota archaeon | reverse complement strand
CGCTGGCGCCCTCTCCGCTCCTGAAGGAGAAGGCTCAGGATCCCGATCCGCTGGCGCCCTCTCCGCTCCTGAAGGAGAAGGCTCAGGATCCCGATCCGCTGGCGCCCTCTCCGCTCCTGTGAGGTGTTCCTATGGATGATAACAAGAAGGGGCATGAGAAGAAGAAATCTAAGGATCCGACACCCTTCAAGCTTCCGAAGGAAGTTCTCCAGCTTTACTACAAGTTCGCCATGACCGAGGGCATAAAGCTCCAAGAGTGCCCTGATCTATGAATTTTTAAGATATTTCTAAAAATATTATTTTTTAATTTTCCCTTTTCTGTGTTAAGATCGGGTCTCCATTGCTCTCAGGAAGCCCGTTATGAGGTTCAACGCGTCTTCTCCTATCAGTTCATGATACCCGCCCTCGAGAACGAAGAAGGTCTTCTTGCCCAACCGACCTATGATCTCCCCTATCCTCCTGTAGCTTTCAGAGGTGAGTCCCAGCGAGGCGAGATCTCCTTCATGGGCGTCAAAACCGACGGATACAGCGATGACATCAAACCTCTCCACGTTCACGAAGCTGAGGGCTTTTCTCAGAGTCCTGAGGTATAGGGCCTCGCCGCACTCAGCGGGAAGCGGAAAGTTGAGGTAGTTATCTCCGGAGCATGTTCCCGTGCCAGGGTACAGGGGGAACCTGTGGAGGGATATGTAGAAGACGCTCGGATCTCCCTCAAAGATCTCCTGCGTACCGTTCCCGTGATGTCCGTCTATGTCCAAGATTAGCGTTCTCCCCCCGAGGCTCCTCACAGCCACGGCGATGTTGTTCAGATAACAGAAGCCCTTGGTAGCAGCTCCTAAAGCTCTCCCCCTGATCCCAGCGTGGTGACCAGGAGGTCTCATCACCGAGAAGCCGCTGATGCGAGCTGCCGTGACGGCTCCTCCAGCAGCCAGCCTGGCTATCTCATATATCCCGGGGTAGGCTGGGGTGTCTGGATCGTATTCCCTTCCCTCAGCGAGGGCCTCCAGATACTCCCTAGCGTGGACCTCCTCCAGAAGATCCTCCGGAGCCGGATCAGGATCCACAAACCCGAATCCGGACGACTTAAGGGATTTAACGATCCTGACGACCCTCCGAGGATTCTCTACGTGGTCCCTCCCGTACTCCAGACATCTTTCCGAGAACACCACCTGCATCCTGCATCATCCTCCCACAGTAACAAGCCTTTATCTATAACCGCGCTCAAGTCCTTATGGGGTCACGAAGGGATTTTCAATGACCGTGATCGACGTCTTGGCCCTGGCGCTGTTGATCGGAACGATGATCTGGGTGTTTTATAACATGATCATAATGATCAAACCTAGAAGGGAGACGACCCTTCCCAACGGAGAGCATTCACCCGAAAATCCCTTCATATCGTTGATCATACCGATGAAGAACGAGGAGAGCGTTGCCGAGCGCGCTCTCCAGACGCTTGTAGATCTGGACTATGACCGGTACGAGATCATAGTGGTCGAGGACGGCTCCACCGATAGAACCCCTGAGATATGCGAGAGGTTTGCTAGGAGGTATCCGGAACTCGTGAGGTACATAAGGGGCAGTAAATCAGTGGGAAAACCCGCTGCACTGAACTTAGCTATAAGACAGGCGAGAGGAGAAGTCATAGGCATTTTAGATGCTGACAGCGTGCCTCCGAGAGACCTTCTGAGGAAAGTTGCTGAGGCCCTCGTCCCAGGTGTGGACGCCGTTCAGGGATGGACCCACGTGCTCAACAAGGATGAAAACCTCCTCACTCTACTTCAATCTTATGAGGAGGAGGCGAGGTTCAGATCATACCAGCGTCGGAGGGAGCTAGGCCTCTTCACACCTCTCACGGGCAGCTGTCAGTTCATAAGGAGGAGCGTCATCGAGTCCTTGGGAGGGTGGGATGAGGGCGCCTTGGCCGAGGATGCGGAGATCTCCCTGAGACTTCTCGACATAAACGCCAGGATAGAGCATGTCCCGTTCATCGAGACGTGGGAGGAGGTCCCGAGCTCCCTCAGAAGGCTCTTCAAGCAGAGGATGAGGTGGTTCAGGGGGTGGGTGGAGCTCATCCCACGTGCCCTCAGGAGACTGCTCTCCAAGAGAGACCTGATCTCGCTGGACACCCTGATGGTTCTATCCACACCGGCGGGGATGGCCTCCATCTTCCTGGTTGTGGCTCTCGGAGCCATCCTCTCGATCCTCCCAGTGCCCTTCATATCCGGGGCCGTCAGGCTGGCCTACAGGCTGACTTCTCTGATCTTCTTGGCATTGATCACTCTCTTAGGGACTCTGCTCACGATATTCGTTCGGGTTCCCGGGAGGTTTCTGTGGATTCCTGCTATCTATGCTTACTGGGGGGTTCAAAGTGCTGCCGCTTTCTCAGCTGTGCTTCAGGTCATGTTCAGGTGGCCGAAGAAGTGGGAGAAGACCCCTAAGACCGGCAGAACGACCCTGAGATCTGTTCCACAGAAACCCTTCCCTGAAGAAGTTAGGGCTGATAACAAACGTTAGCCAGCCCTATCCGGCGGAGATCTTTTTATAAAGACCTCCCAGCCGGATAGAGGGATGTCCATGAACCTGAACATGGGTGGAGCTCGTCAGAGAGCGGGAACCCTGCTTGACCTGATAGGGAACACTCCAATGGTCAAGTTAACCCATATCTCTCCCGAAAATGTTGAGATACTCGCCAAGCTGGAGATGTTCAACCCCTCCGGATCCATAAAGGACAGGGTGGTTAAGGCGATAGTGGAGGAGGCCGAAAGGTCCGGAAAGCTGAACAGGGGTGACGTCATCGTGGAGGCCACCTCCGGAAACACGGGCATAGCTCTGGCGATGCTCGGGACCTTCAAGGGGTACAAGGTCAAGGTCGTCATGCCGCGCACGGTGACACCCGAGAGGAGGAAGATAATAGAGGTCCTGGGAGGCGAGGTGATCCTGGTAGATGACGAGTACGAGGCCATAAGGCTGGCCAAGGAGCTGAGCGAGAGCAAGGGATACTTCCTGCTCAATCAGTTTGAAAATCGGGCTAACGTCGAGGTCCACTACAAGGTCACAGCGGAGGAGATCCTGCAGCAGGCAGGCCAGTTCGACGTCCTGGTTTCAGGAATAGGAACTGGAGGGACGATAACCGGCGTCGCCAAGAGGTTAAAGGAGGAGATTCCATCGGTCAGGATTGTTGGAGTGGAGCCCTCAGGTGAGGGGATAGACGGGCTGCTCAGGGTGACGGATTCGAATTACAGACCTCCTGTGCTCGATCTCAGTTTGGTGGACGAGCTCATCGAGGTAACGAGGGAGGAAGCCCTGAGGTCCATGAAGAGGATCATCTCAGAGGAGGGCCTCTTCGTCGGACTCAGCTCAGGAGCTGCCATACATGCCGCTCTCAAGGTGGCTGAAAAGCTCGGTAAAGGAAGGATAGTGGTTATATTCCCTGACAGCGGGTTCAGATACCTCAGCATGCTCTGATCACTGGATCAGATAGGTGATCCGCATGAGGTGAAATGTTAATTTCTGGGAGCTGTGAGATTAAGTGATGGATGCGCTGGAAGCCCTTCTCAGAAGGAGAAGCATAAGGAGGTATCAGGATCGTCCTGTGGAGGAGGATAAGATCAGAAAAATACTCCTAGCTGCCGTCCACTCTCCCTCAGCCGGGGACGTGAGGTGCTGGAGGTTCATCGTGGTTAAGGATCGAGCTAGAAAGGAAGCTCTTTACAGGGCGGCTCTCAGACAATCTCAGGTGCTCCAAGCTCCTGTCGTCGTAGTCGTGGCCGCCGACCTCGAGGCCATAGGTAAAGCGTACGGTAGAAGAGGAGTGGAGCTTTACTCCATACAGGACACTGCTGCCGCCACGGAGAACATGCTCATAGCGGCCACAGCTCTGGGCTTGGGGACCTGCTGGATAGGTGCGTTCATCGAGGAGGAGGTCAGCAGGGCGGTGAACCTTCCTCCCCACCTGAGGCCTGTGGCCATAGTCACGATCGGATATCCGGCTGAGACTCCTGGGAGGAAGGTGGTCAGACCGGAGGATCACTGCTTCTCTGAGATCTACGGTCGCAGGTACGAATTCTCTCAATGAGCTTTCCCACACACCCATCAGCGTTCCTGACGAGCTGCTCTATCTCCTCCTTCGAGGCGTCGTCTACGTGGATTCCGCACACGACGCAGACGGCCAGACCTAGCTCCCTGTTTATCCTCCGGGCAGCAGAATCGGAGACGATGAAGTCCATGTGATCCCCTCTTCGGGCCGTGCAGAGCTCTCCATCACATATGGAGGCCGAGCCGATGTGCTCCTTTCCCCCCCCTATGAAAACGATCAGATCGTCCCCTACGAACCTCCACCAGAGGTGGACCTCAACTCTACCGGATCCCGTTGAGATGCGCTCCACAAGCCCCTCATGAACCGCTGAAACTTTAAATCGAGATCTCCGACAGCACCTCTATAATAATGATATAGAGTAGATGCTCCCCTCCCGAAGGTAGGGGAACCACCGAAAGGAGGATCGATTGCCCGAAGAAATAAGAACATCGGAGAGAAGAGGATCGTTGGATCTTAGGACTCCTCAATGTTAGGACAGCAGACAACACACCTGACGTTGAAGTTAGACTGCATGATGAGCAGAAACAGGTTTGGATTCAGTGGCTGGCCGGTTCAGCCCTTGGAGGAGTTCTAGGAAAAAATTTATACGGGAGCTTCATCAACTCCTGTTGGGCGATGGCGTCCGCCCTGGCCAACCGCCGACCGATCGGTCGGCTGATGACGCCTACGGAGGTGCATGGTGTCATGAATGGAGGCCGGGTCGGCGCCTGAACTGAACTTTTCTGGCTTCTCTTCCCTGATTTGTGTATCTGGACCAGCGGAGGTCTCTCAGAAATGAAGCTCAGGAGCAAACGTGAGAACGAGGAGGAACTATTGGTCTCCTTGGAGGAGATAAAGGACATCCTAGACTACTACATGAAGAGCAAAAATTTGGAGAGCAGGGCGGAGGCCATAAAGGAGCTCGTGAAAATGGGTTACAAGTACTGGACCCTCGAAAAGAGCTACGGGGAGAACATAAACGATAGGGAGGTCTGGGACACCACCTACAGGCTGTTGAAGGTGGAAGGACGTTACCTCTACTACCGGCTGAGGCTGAGGGAGGTCATGGAGGAGATGAGGAGGCTCACGCTGATACTAAGCAGCATAATGTCCGAGCTGGAGATCTGCTACAAGCTCCTGAGAGATCTCGATCCAAACTTTAAGGTAGATGAGGAGAAGCTCAGGAGAAACAAGGAGAACGTTGAGAGGTACGTAGACGAATACGTCACATCTCTCAAGAGGGATCTCAATGAGAAAAGGTACGAGGCTGAGGATGATCTCCTCGAGGAGATGGAGAGACTTCTCGAGAAGTACAAGAAGAAGCTCTCGTCGGAGGTGAAGTGAGAAAACGCCGTCTGCGGACATGCTCTCCGCTGATCTGGTCAGGGTCATGAAGGCGAGGGGATGCCCCATATGCTCCCTGGTGGAGAGGGGAGAGAGGTCTTTCATAGAGAGCGTGCTCTACGAGCATCCTCTGGATCCCCAAGTGCACATCGCCCTGAAGAGGAGCTTGGGGTTCTGCAGGAGACACTCCGATCTGGCTGCAGAAATAGTTCTCAGCAAGCCTGAGATAGATCCCATAGCGGTCGCGGTTCTGTACGAGGATCTGGCAAGGAAGGTCTTGGATGATCTCTCTGGCGGGGAGGTGAGGCAGGAGGCTCCCTGTCCGGTATGCTCCCTGATGAAGGAGCTCGAGGACATCTACCTCCGGACGTTCATCTCCAGGGTCGAGGTGATACGAGAAGCCTACGAGAGGGGACCAGCTGTCCTCTGTCTGAGACACTTCCTCAAGCTCAAACCCCACATCTCTTGGTTGAACCAGGTTCAGATGAGGAAGATAGAGGGTCTTCTGAGAGATCTTCAGGGATTCATAGAAAAGAGGGATTACTCCTCAAGGGGGAAGCTGACCGAGGAGGAGCTGTCCTCTTGGAGAGTAGCTCTGAAGGTGTTCACAGGGGTTGACGGCCGTGAAAGGAGCGGGAGCTTCATCGAGAAGTTCAAATCCCTCCTGAGACCTCACCTCGAGTAAATCCTCAAGTACCTCTGGATGACGACGTCCCAGCTGTAGGCATCCTCCACGATCCTCCTTCCGGCGGATCCAAGCCTCCTCGCCAAGTTCTCATCACTTAAAATTAACGAGATCTTATCTGCTAAGTCCTCGGGGTCGTCGGGTTCAACCAGAAACCCATTTTCTCCATCCACGATGAGCTCAGAGTTTCCTCCGACTCTTGTGGCGACGACGGGAATCCCGCACGCCATCGCCTCGAGGAGAGAGGTGCTGAGGCCCTCGTACCTGGACGGGAGGACAAACACGTCCGATCCCCTGACGACCTTGAGGGCCTCCTCTCTGGGCAGAAATCCGAGGAATCTTGTCTCCTTTGGGGCGATGCTCTCAAGATTAGATCTCTCGGGCCCATCTCCAACTATGACCAAGGTGCACCTTATTCCACAATCGCTTCTCAGCTTATCCACTGCCCTGATGAGGACATCGACCCCCTTTTCTCTGGACAATCTTCCAACGAAGGTTATCTGCTTGTCTCCGAATCTTCTGCCCTCCCTCGGAACTATCGAGAGGTCTATGGCGTTGGGTATATGAAGGACCTCCCTTCCAAGCTTCTCAGTGTAGTACTCCGCTGCCGCCTTGGATACGGCTGTTACAACATCAGCTTTGTTGAACATCAGCTTCTCGAACCTTTGCGATGCCCTTCCGAGGAGCCCGCCATGCACGATCCCGACGGATCTGGAGTATATGCCGTGAAGGGTGAGGATCCTTCTCTCAGCCTTGGCTAAGGGCAGCATAATGGAGTTCAACCCTCCATGCACGTGAACCACATCGCACCGTTTCCTCAGGATCTTGAGGGATGCTGCTAGGGCGAACGATGGGTTCTTCAACCTCCTGATGTTTATGTAGGGTGTGTTCTCCGTGGAGACTACTTCAACATCGTTTCCTATATCGCTCAATCTTTTCGCTAGCTCGGAGACGTGCTGGGCTACACCACCTATCCCTGAGACCCTCGATGCCACTAGGAGGATCTTCATTCAACACCTCTGCAACCAGCCCCTTCCCACAAAAAAGTTTTAGGATTCAGTTGAGGCGAGGTTGATCACTCCACAGGCTTCGTTGACACAGACCCTATAGGTTCCCGGTGGCAGAGGTCCCACTGTAAGCTCGGCAGTGAGCACTCCCACGCACTGCACGCAGAACCCGGAGGTCGAGGTCGTTCCCAGCTCGATGATCACGGATCCTGGTGATACCCTGTATCCCTTGAGGTAGAACTGGGCACAGGGGTTCGAGGCGCCTTGCTTGTAGATAACGATTATCTTATTTCCTTCAGCTCTCAGGCTTAAGGTAGCTCCCTCGAGAACTCCACATC
>CAZGKA010000058.1:0-2429 GCA_964525965.1 uncultured Nitrososphaerota archaeon | reverse complement strand
CCAAGTAAGCCTTTTTAGAGAGATATCCGGACAACATACGAGTGATGTGCTCGTGAAACATATTAAGGTGCTCGTCGACGGGAACCCTCTCATTATGCCCTTTAACACGAGATGTGAGGATCTCATGGAGATCCTAGGGTTGAATAGGGAGGCCTACCTCCATATAATCGGGGGAAAGCCCTGTCCGGATGATCGCTACTTAAATGATGGTGATGAGGTTCGTTTGATCAGGATAACAATCCATGAAGAGCCGGTGGCGAGAGATGAGAAGGATCTGTGATCTCTGCGGCAGTTCTGACGCAATAGTAACGTCAAGTTCCGGTAAAGCGATGTGTGAAGGTTGTCTTGAGAGATTCATCATCAGGAGGTCCTTTGCTGAGCTTGAGGCAAGCATATCCGATGGAGATCTTGTCGTAGTTGCGCTGTCAGGAGGAAAGGACAGCTCTCTAGCCCTTTGGTGTGTTTACAAGTACAGAGAATTGAGCTCCGTTGAGTTTTCGTTGAAGGCGGTTACTGTGGATGAGGGAAGTCCGTACAGAAGACCTGCTATAGAGGCGGCCAGATCACTGTGCAGGGAGCTGGGAGTGGAGCATGTTCTCGTCAACATGAAGGATTACCAAGGCATTTCGGTCTCCGACCTGCTTCATTTAAGGCGCCTACCTAACAGGAGGAGAAGCATATGCACCTACTGCGGTGTTCTCAGGAGACAGACCCTGAACATGGTCGCTAGGGAGCTGGGGGCTGACAAGGTCATAACAGGTCACAACCTAGACGATGTCATACAGACCTTCTTCATGAACATGGTCCGCGGAGATGTCAACGCCTTGGCCAGATTTCTCAGCAGGGCCAGCCCTATAAGGGAGTTGATACCCAGGGTTCGACCGCTCCTCATGATCAGGGAGAAGGAAATAGCTGCTTTCGTAATAGCAAGAGGAATAACGGCCCATGTGGGTAAGTGTCCCATGGCTAGGGGTATGAGAATCCGGGTGAGGAGAGCTTTAGATGAGCTTGAAGTTTCCAGCAGAGGTTTTAAGTCGAAGACCCTTCCTAACGTGATCGCAATCCTAGATAAAGCCAGGTTTAACCTGAGTAAGAGGCTAAGTTTGTACATCTGTGAGAAGTGTGGGGAGCCCAGCGCGGAGAAGATATGTAAGGCCTGTCAGCTCAAGATGGAACTCAAGGACCTTGCCTGAAATGGAGGGCATATTTTTATTGAGATCTGACGAGATATGCTGGATCTTCATGGTGTGGACCAAGCTCATAGAGCTCGAGAGACCGCGAGGAAAGACGGAGGTGGCAATAGCGGGTTTCCCTGGAGTCGCCAACGTTGGTGGCCAGGTTCAATCATATCTTAGAAGTAAGCTCGATGGAAAGCCCATAGCTAGGCTCTACTCCGAATACCTCCTCCTTCCGGGAAACGTAGCTGGGATCCTTATAGAGCCCAATGGGGAATTCTCCCTCCCCTCAGTCGACTTCAATCTGGTGACGAACAAAAAAGGCGATTCTTTTGTCTTAGTACACAGCCACGTACAGCCTCTCCCGTGGGGACAGCTGGAGATAGCACATGAGTGTATAGATTACCTGAAAAGGCTGGGAGTAAGACGAATAGTGATAGTAACAGGATTTGCCAAGAGTGAGGAGGTAGGTAGAGTTCTGGTCTTCGGCAATGACGAGGAGATAGTTCAAAGGGTCAAGGAAGCAGGTGGTGTCGAGAACAGGGAGATAAAGACAATAATAGGACTTGCTGGTGCTTTTCTGGCGACCATAAAGAAAGTTGGAGGACTTAGTTTTGTCTCCCTCACAGGAGTAGCGGAGGACTCCTCATATTATGATCCTAGAGCGTCTAGGTCGGTTCTTGAGATTCTCAACAGGGTGTTCGATCTCGGAGTTGACCTGAGAGACTTGGACGAGATTATAGAGCACCTAGAGAAAATAAGAAGGAAAGTTTTAGAGGAACTGGAGGCTCAGCTCTCCAAACCGAGTGAGGAGGAGTCGCCGAGCTACGTGGGGTGATAACATTCCCCTAGATAGATTGAGAGAGAAGCTTACGAAGGAGAACATGTGGCTTTACGTCCTCGCCCTGCTCAGGGAGAGACCTCTATATCCTTACGAGATAGCCGACGAGATAGAGAAGAGATTTGGATGGAGACCAGCTAGGGTGACTGCTTACATAGTCCTGAGGTCCTTGAGGTCCAAAGGATACGTTAAAATGGTTAAGAGAAGAGGAGATTCAGGTAAGATGCGCAACTACTTCGAGATAACAGATAAAGGGGAAGATCTCTTCGATAAAGGCCTGGAGTTCATAAGAGAGACGTACTGGAAGCTCTCAGGGAGGAGCATCGAGTGAGAGTCTGGCTTGATGCTCTCACACCTAAACAAGCGAGACTGATGGCCTCTATCTACAGGGAGCTTCAGGAGGAACACGAACT
>CAZGKA010000057.1:0-4206 GCA_964525965.1 uncultured Nitrososphaerota archaeon | reverse complement strand
CTCCTCTCAACGGGTTTGAACAGATTCGTATTTCCGTTGAGGCTGATGAAGAACTCATATAACACGATCGCCACGGCGTTGGATAGGTTCAGGGTCGGGTACTCCTCGCTCGCTGGTATCGTCATGATCACGTCGCACATGTCAAGTTCCTCGTTCGTCAGTCCGGTGGACTCCCTTCCGAACACGAGCGAGTAGGTAGCATCCCATCTGAGTTTTTGAACGTAATCCCTGAGATACACCGCCCTTCTTCTAATGGATCCCGGACTAACCTTGGCTGTTGTTCCTATCACAACGTCAGACTCGCTTACGGCTTCCTGTAGTGAGTAGAAGATTTTGGCTCCGCGGAGGACATCTTTGGCGTGCATTGCAAGAACGTACGCTTTTTCGAAGGATTCGAACATTGGGCTTACGAGCCTCAGATCGTGAAAGCCAAAATTTTTCATAGCTCTGGCTATCATACCAACATTCAATGAGCTCTCGGGTTCGACCAGCACAACTTGGATCTTCGGCACATGAGGCACCTAGAGCTAGCCCGATACCTGATCTTTTAACTCTTACAGGATTGGCGATCGCGTTCCTATCTGCTGTGGAGGCCATTCACGGGGAGATTCTCTTGGGAGCACGTCTCTTCTTTCTGGCCTTGTTCTTCGATTACTTGGACGGTGTGGCAGCGAGGCTTCTGAAGTCCTCCAGCAAGAGAGGAGAGGCTCTCGATAGGTTTTGTGACAGGATAACTCAGTGCATAGTCCCGGCGATAACATACTCGGTGAGTGGATCCGTTCCGGAGGTTCTCACCGCCACTCTGCTCGTCGTGGCTGGCGCTAGGAGGTACGTCTTGGGAAGAGACCCCAGGTTCTTCAAGGGAGCCCCGTTGTTTATACCGGCCCTTATGATAGAGAGTTCCGCTCTGGGCGGATTTGAGTTTCCGTGGATTTTGCTCCTGATAGCGGTCGTCATGACGATAATTCCGATAAAATACCCGAGATCTAAGGAGACTTCCGGAGGATCTTCCCTGTGGTATCTGAGGCCCCTTCCGGTGCTGTTTCTTATTCTGCTGACCGATCCCTTCGTGAGGTACGTCTGTCTAGCGGTCTTTGCTGGCTCGGTTGCTCTGCTGATAGTGGGACCCGTGATCTGGAAAATATGGGGAGAGGGAGTCCTCAAAAAAGAGGATTAGAGCGTGTCCATATACTCCTCGGCCTTTGGGATCTCTTCCTTCATTCCCTTCCTTCTCCTTATCTCGAGTATTGTGTCTACCATGAGGTTCTTCGGCATGGGCTCCCAGTGGGAGAACTTGAGCTGCCAGAAGGCTCTTCCGCTCGTTACGCTCCGCATTTCATTGCTGAAGCTTCCCAGAGTCTCTCTGACAGGTATTTTTCCTTTCACTATGCTTATCCTTTCCCTCTCCTCTATACCCTCCACACGGCCCCTCTTCTGGGAGATCAGACCTATCACGTTTCCTATAAGCTCAGGAGGTGTTGAGACCTGTATCTCATATACCGGCTCGAGCAGAACTGGGTCAGCGCTCAGCATAGCACCGTATATTGCTTTTCTTATGGTAGGAACCATCTGAGCTGGTCCCCTGTGCGCGGGATCCTCGTGTATCATGGCGTTGACAAGCCTTACAACGACCCCCATCGTGGGCTCTCCGGCCAGCGGTCCCTCCTTCATGACCCACATGAAGCCCTGTTTGAGGAGCTCCTTGACCTCGTCAAGCCTCTGGACTCCAACCGTCCTGTTTATGAGCAGGTTGTAGTTCTCTTCATCCACCTCCATGACGTTCTTAGCGTCGTCGGTCTCCATTCCTCCTTTCTCCCTCAGTATCTGAGCCATGGTTCTCCTGTCCAGTCTCTCGTTTATCTCCTTAGTGCGTATGAGCTCTATGACCTTGGGATCCAACGGGGCTGCTGTCACCCACAGCCTGTTGAGCTTGTTGGGGGATTTGGCCAGCACCACCTGGCTGGTGCCCTTTATGCTCTCTCTGTAAACCACTGTGGGCTCGCTGACCTCGAACTCGAGACCCTCCTGTTGCAGGTTGTATAGTACTATCTCCAGATGCAGCTGTCCAGTGCCCTTGAGGAGGATCTCTCCCGTCTCGGTGTTATGGACCATCACGAGGTTCGGATCTTGCAGAGTCATCTTCCTAAGGTAGTCGACAAGCTTGGGGAGATCCTGTGGCCTCTTGGCCTCTATAGCTATCGTCACTACAGGCTCCGTCACGTACTTTATCGCCTCAAAGCCCTGAGTCACCCTGTCTTTTATCTCAGGAGCTATTACAGTCTCTCCCGCCGATGCCCCGCCGAGACCCATTATCGCAGCTATGTTTCCTGCAGTTATCTCCTCAGATCTTATCCTGTACGGTCCCATGTAGAGGGATATCTGTTGAATCCGGTGCTTCTGTCGAGCGTTGAGCAGATAAACCTCGTCTCCCTCTCTGAGCGTACCGCTAAATATCCTTCCAGTGACCACAAGACCTGCTTGAGGCTCTATCTTGACGGCATTTATGCCTATTATCAGAGGACCGTTGGGATCGCACTTCTTGAGCGCCTCCACCAGGTCCTCCTGTTCCTTGTCCCTCCAAATCCTGTCTATCCTATACCTCTGGGCTTCTACTGGGGAGGGATGATGTTTAACGACCATGTCCAATATTATCTGATGGAGGGGAAGTATCTTCTTCAGTTCTTTGCCGCCATCACCCTCCTGATATGCCTTCATTATGTCGGAGAACTTTACCCCCTTCTGCTGAGAGAACGTGTTAGTTAGACCCCATCCATGTAGAGCAGAACCCAACGCTACTGAGTCGTTCTCCCAGCTGACCTTCCAGGCCTTCTTAAATGGTTCTTCTGCATAAGCCTCTATGAGGCCGTTAAAGTCCCTTATAATCCTGGCGATCTTTCTCTGAACCTCCTGAGGCGTGAGCCTGAGCTCCTTTATCAAACGATCTATCTTGTTTATGAAGAGGATGGGCTTCACTCTTTCCTCCAGGGCCTGTCTGGTGACCGTCTCCGTCTGCACCATGACCTCTTCGACAGCATCAACCACAACTATAGCTCCATCTATGACCCTGAGCGATCTGGTGACATGTCCTGTGAAGTCTATATGTCCGGGGGTGTCTATCAGGTTTATAGCGTACTCCCTGCCGTCCTTTTTGAAGTACAGGGAGACGTTGGCTGCCTTGACGGTTATGCCCCTCTTCTGTTCTATGTCAAGATAGTCCAGCATTAGAAGCTCTCCGGCCATCTTGTCGCTGATCATGCCGGCACCGGATAACAAGTGGTCTGAGAGCGTGGTCTTCCCGTGATCAACGTGAGCCATAATACCTATGTTCCTGATGTTCTTAGGATCCCTCATAAGGTCCTTAAGGTGCTCGACAATCTTCTTGTACTTCTGCAAGATCCATCACCCGTTCGTCAGGACTCGTGCCGGGAAGGGGTTTAAAAATATTCCATTGGGGGACTTGTGGCGACCACTTAAATATGGTCTGAGGGCTAGTTGGGGAGAGGATCAGGGGAGTGATTTAGTTGTCAGTTAAGCCCTACGCTGACAAATATTCACGGCTTTTGGGGGTTTCAGCGAATCCGTTTGCCAGATCTTACCTGATAGAGGAAACTAACCCGTTTAATTTGTTTGTCAAACAGGAGATCGACTTTATACTGGATCCTCTCGTTGGTGAGGCGCTCTCCAAAGTTGGATCCAGCTTTGTAGCTCTAATAGGAGATCCTGGCTCCGGTAGGAGCCTCAGACTCAGGATAGCATCTAAAGTGTTCAAGGACAATGAGGCCTTTCCCATGGAGTATCCCGTCGAGCCCGTCATGGTGGGCTATGATCTCATTAAGGAGATAATCCTCATGTCGTACGAGAACTATAAGGGGATGGGGAAAGTCCTGAGGAAGACGCTCCTCGGTATAGGGGAGCTAACAGAAGAAGAGTTAGAGGAGATCATGTCATCCCCAAGCAGTGCTGGAAGAATGATCATAAAGGCTCTGGCGTCTAACAAGCCGTCCTGCCTTTTGCTGGATGACGTCCACAACGTGCTCTTTTTAGAGGACGAATGGATATTCTATTTCTTTGAGATGATAAGGGAGGTCGCTTCCAACCTGCCGGATGGCTCTCTCGTCATGATGACCTGCAGCGATGAGGCCTTCGAGGAGATAGAGAAGAGGTTTCCCGCTCTAGTTTCTAGAATACATGAAAGGCTCGAAATTC
>CAZGKA010000056.1:0-2048 GCA_964525965.1 uncultured Nitrososphaerota archaeon | reverse complement strand
CTAGCTGGTAGATCGTTCTTCAGGTACATGGGGAACATGCCTCTCAGGATCTCCGACCCCAGCGATGTGAGCTATCTCGTGAGGAGGTTCTCCTTCTCCGGAGTGAGAACTATCTACGCCACGGTGAACGTCTACAGGACCCTTACCACAAAGAGAAGTGTTGACGACCCGAAGAACGTGGCTTATTCGACGCCCATATGGGACATAGATAACGAGCTGGACGAATGGGTGCTGACGCTTGAGGTCGCCAGGATAATAGTGGACGAGCTCGAGAGAGAAGGTGTGAGCAGGTCCGTCTACCTCAAGTGGTCCGGAAGGGGATGCCACGTCCACCTGCACGAGAGGGCCTTCTCCCGAGACCTGCTGAAGGATAGCCACCCGCTGGACGTGTCGTACTCCGTGGTGGAGTACATAATGAGGAACTGCAAGGACAGGATAGCGGAGGTCGTGAGGAGGAGCAGGAGCATGGAGCGGCCTTTGGCTGTTGAGAACGAGATGGACTTCAAGAGAGTCTTCACAGCCCCTCTTTCACTGCATAAGAACCTGGATGTTGTTGCCGTGTGTTTTAGGCCGGACGAAATTGATGAGTTCTCTCCGGATTGGATCAGGCCCGAGGAGTTCAGACACAACAGGAACTGGGATCGCCATGAGGAGGGGGAGGCGGATGACCTAGGGAGAAGAGCTCTTGATGAGGTGGGAGGCTACTTTGGAAGGGAGGTCGTGAGGAGCAGGGCCGGACGGATCGCTGAGAGGAAAGTTGAGACCAAGGCCCGAGAATCCACGAGAAGGGAGGGAGAGGAGAAGCTGGGGAGGTTCCAGGTCATGGCCCTCCTTCAGGCAGCTAGGTACTACCTGCTCATGAGAGATCTGGATAGGGCCAAGTCCTTTGGACTGAACAGAGCTATATTTTACGCTTGGGCCAAGAAAAGAGGTAGGACTGTGAGTGCAAGAACAGCTGGCGCTTCTCTGAAGGTATCTATCCCAAAAAGAGCGCTTAAAGAGGAGAAAGTTGGGGACGAGGTTGCTTTCGTCTCGCGGGATGGTTACTTCACGATGGGGGACCAGGTGCAGAGGCCGGAGGATTACGATCGCCAGATAGCAAGGAGGATAGATTCCGTAGTTCCTTACGAGAGGGCCTGGGATGCAGCCCTGAAGTACGTCTCATCGTTCCCGAGAAGCGTGCTGGAGAGCCAGAGGGAGTTCTTCGAGAAGGTCTACAGGCCTGTGAGGGACAACTTCATGGAGATCATAAAGAGATATGGGTCTCATCTCCAATAGATGGCCTGAAATGTATCCTTAGGAAGCTCTCCCTTCTTGGACCTCCTTTTATGCTTCCTCCTGTACTCCTTCTTGCACCTCTCAGAGCAGAAGTGTTTGCCCCTCCAGGTGTAGATCTTTCCCTTTATCTCCCTGCCACAGTTCGCACAACGTTTAACAAAAAGCTTCCTCAGGAATGACATCATGCACCATCACAACGGGAAGGATAAAAACGTTTTTGAGGAGAGCTTCGAGATAGTTGATGAGGAGAAGCCCATAGTCCTGACGAGGGCCAGGGTGAACGGAAAGGGGCCCTACACCTTCGCTCTGGATATAAGCTCCTCTCTGACCATAGTCTCGGTGGACCTAGCCGAGGACATGAACCTCGAGGTGACCGGGAGAAAGGAAGGTCTCAGCGCTGGGATGAAGGTCTCCATACTGTTGAGTAAGGTTGACTCGGTGGAGGTGGGAGGAGCAGAGGTCAGGAACCTACAGGTCGGAATTATGGATCTCCTAGGCCTGACGATGGTCCTCCAGAAACCCATAGATGGAGTGCTGGGGTACAACTTCCTGAAGATGTTCAGGGTCACACTGGACTATCCGAACCGCAAGCTGATTTTGGAGAGGTAAGCTCCTGAACTCCTACGAATGTCAATAATTAATTTCCCTTCTTTATCTCTTTCAATATACACTAGAAAGAGAAGAAGAGCAGCACTAACCAAAAAAGAAGAGGGAGAGTTCAGCTGCCCGCCGCCGAGGGCGGTATGGCCACTATGACAGGCGTGAGCGTC
>CAZGKA010000055.1:0-2214 GCA_964525965.1 uncultured Nitrososphaerota archaeon | reverse complement strand
CCGATCAGACCGTCCTGGAGACTAGGGAGTACTGCTTTGGAGCGGTCTCTCTCAGGATTCAAACGCTCCTGAAGGTTGACCCTCAGGATGTGGGGGTACTTGCTGATGAGTGGGTGGCCCTAGCTCAGCTGTTCAGGAAGAAGCTGGGCTCAATTCTCAGGAAGGAGAAGGTTGATGGGATGACATCCTCCAGGTTCTTCTCAGAGGTGTTCTTTACGCGTGAGGTGGGACTGGACGAGGAGCTCGTGAGGAGGTTCCTCTCACCACTAAAGGTCACGGCCATCAGCCCTAGCTTCAAGGAGCACAAGGTCTACGACAGGGTCTGCTGCTCCCCGGACGGAATCCTCGTGGAGTTTCTGAGGAGCGGGAGAGCTAAAGAATCCACCAGCAAGAAGATAAGGAAGAACATCAGAAATCTGGTGAAAATCTCCTCGGACCTCGTGCTGGCTCAGAGCATCTTCTACTCCAATCCCAGGCTATGGGTGGGAGCTCCGGAGATCGGTGAGAAAGAAGCGGGAGGGGAGGAGAAAGAGGGAGAGGATAAGAACTGGGCCTTGATAAACGGTCTCATAACCCTCAACCCGGAGGTGCTCTCCAGACTGACGAGCTTCATGGACAACAGGTTCGGAGCCACCTACCGCAGGATCCTGGAGAGCTCGGAGGTGGTCGAGATGTTCAAGAGGTACAGGAATGGGTTCTGGGTGATGAACGTGAGCCTCTCCGATCTGACCCGTATCTTCCTCGACCTCTTCATGCTCGGAGCCTCCCAGCCCAGGGTGGACGAGCTGATACTGTCCCTGAACGAGCTGGACCACCTGATCCTGGAGGCTCTCGTCCTTAAGGAAGCTGCGGATGAGCACCTCGGTAACAGGCCGGATTACGGGGAGGCCGTCTCGGAGCTCCTATGCAAGAACTTTCCCTGCGAGTCCCAGAGCAACCTAAGGGACAAGCTAAACGCGAGGAGGAAGAACAAGGAGGGTCTCAGCGTTGAAGAGCTGTACCTTCTGTTTGGAGGTTATAGGAGAGGAGGGAAGAGGTGTTACGGCAGGAGGGTCATCCGAGAGTCGCTGAGGAAGCTCGAGGCGATGAACCTGGTGAGGTCGCGCATCGCGGAGAGAAGCGGGCAGGGGAGGAGCACCGTCAGATTGTATGAAGTCCTCCCTCTGAGGAGGTTTCTCATCACAATGTTGGATCTATCCAGGAGAAAAGTCGTCAGATCGCTCTACGCTAAGTGAGAAGCTTTTTATTGGAACTAACGCCCTATTTTAGGTGAGGGGGGCAATTTGGTCGGCCCCCCTCCCCCCTGTTTGATGGATACGTCCGGAATAGTGGCAGGCCCGCATCAGGGAATTAAAGGCTATCGCTGGACAGTTTATGGATATGGACGTTGAAACCCTGGCCGAGGAGCTGAGAAAGGAGATCAAGAATGCCTCCTCCATCTTCCGCCTGAAGCCTGTGAGGAATCTTGAGAGGGATCTTGAGAGAATTTCAGCGATGATACGTGGTCTAAGCGAGGATGAGATCAAGGCGGTCATCAGGAAGGAGGCCTTCATGTCGCTCCTTCCCCGAGATGTTGACCAGGTCCCGCAGATCCAAGACCTGGGGTGGGTATATGCGGAGGCCTCTAGACGCCTCTGGGAGCGCTACAGGGTGGAACCTGAGGGTCCCTTTAGGGATTACAATCCTCTGGCGCTCTTCTCTCTCCTGGGCCCGGAGATCAAGATCAGATCCCTCAAATCCCTGATCCTGATAATCAGGAGGATGGCTGAAAGAGGCGAGGTTGACTTCGTGACCTACCTCTCCGTGCTCAACAGGATAGTGACCCCGGAGGTCATCCTGACCGACACGGACAGGAAGATCATAAAGATCCTGTCAGAAGATCCTCACGCCAACAACGAGAAGATCATGAGGAGGGGAAACCTGAGCGCTGCCTCGGTGTCCAGGTCCATAAAGAAGCTGAGGCTGCTTGGATACATATTCGGACCTGAAAACGTCTTCCTGTGGAGCCTCGGTCTGACGACCGTTGTGGCTTCCTTCACAAACGATAGGCGCACGAGAAATGCCTTCTTGAAGTTCCCCTACACCTACAACATACTCGTCCCAGCATCGTCCGAGGTGAAGGCCCACGCATACCTGGTGTTCCCGGTCAACGGCCTCAAGAGCTTGAGCGATTTCGAGGGGGTCGAGTTCATGGTGGTCAAGGCGGCTAGGCAG
>CAZGKA010000054.1:0-10430 GCA_964525965.1 uncultured Nitrososphaerota archaeon | reverse complement strand
GCAAAAGGGAGGTCGGTTACCCCTGGGTATATCATTCTCCCCGATCATACTGGGATGGTCTCCTCATCCCTCCCGCTTAAATTATTTCCCTCTACCCTTTAATAAGGTAGCTGAATTGCGGTGATCCAGGAATGAGGATTTATCAAGAGAAAGAAGCTTGGAGCTACGTAGCACATCTTGAGAATAGGGGTGTGGAGCTGAACCTCTTCAAAGAGGCAGTTCAACCGATCTTGGACGCCGTAAAGTATCGCGGCGATGAAGCCGTCAGGGAGTACACGGTCAAACTCTATGGAGTGGACCTGAGCTACGAGGAGTTCATGGTCTCAAAGGAGGAGTATGAGGAGGCCATGGCGCAGGTGAGTGACGAGGCACTCGAGGTGATAGAAGAGATAGCGAACCAGGCGAGGAGGTTCCACGAGCTACAGAAACCAGAAAACCTCACGATATCAGAGGACGGGATAAACTGCAGGCTCATGTGGTTGCCACTGGACAGGATAGGAGTGCACATCCCGGAGTTTGACGAGGTGGCCTATATATCAACCATGATCTTCCATGTTGTTCCGGCAAAGGTTGCTGGCGTGGACGAGATAGCTATATTCACACCTCCTTTGACCGGAGGAAGGGTAAACCCCCTTCTCCTAGCAGCTGCCAAGGTCCTCGATGTGGACGAGATCTACAGGATAGGAGGTCCTGTCGCTGTGGCGGCCATGGCCTATGGGACAACCACCATCTCCTCTGTGGACAAGATATTCGGCACAGGCGACCACTACTTCATGGCAGCAAAGAAGGCCGTAGCTCAGGACACGAATGTTGACATGCCCTCAGGCCCCTCCGAGCTTCTGGTATTTGCCGACTCATCTGTATCACCCAAGAGGATAATCGATGAGATGGTCTCCCAGGCAGAGCACGGACCCGAGGTTCTCGAGATCCTCGTCACCGACAGCTTGGAGCTCGCTGAGGAGGTTAGCTCTAAGATAGAGGGCTTAAGGTCCGAGAAGATAGCGGCCTCTTTCCTGGAGGAGAACTGCATAGCTCTCGTGTTCAATGAGCTGGAGGACGCCGTCAGCGCTATAAACATAATATCCCCCGAAAGAGTATCCATCATGGGGAGAAGCGCTGTCCAATTAGCGAACAAGATAGTGAACGCCGGGGCAGTGTTCGTAGGGGACCGGACTCCGAGCGCCTTAGGGGACTACCTCCCATTCATGAATCAGCAACTACCCTCCGGAGGGTGCTCCCGCAGGTACGGGGCCCTGACAGTCATGGAGTTTCTGAGGCCTATGTACAACGTCACGGTCTCGGGGGAGGTGGGGACTGATCTCAAAGATCTCATGAAGAAGCTGGCCCTGTTAGAAGGTTTTCCGGAGCATGCAACAAGCATAGACATGATCTAGGAGGGATTTCTGAGACTTCTCCCCCACTTACTTCCCATATCACCATGGGCCATGAGCTCCTCTCTCCTGACCCTAGCCACAATGCTGGCGGCGGCCACTGATGCGTACTTAAGGTCAGCCCTCTCCTCCAGCACCAGCTCAGCGCCCGCCTTATCAGCTACCTCCGACAAGATCTCACCAAGGGCTCTTCTGTCGAAACAGTCGACCACAATTCTATCAACCCTTCTCACTCCGTTTAAAGCTCTTAATATGGCCTCTCTGTGCCAAGAGGCGAGCAATCTGTTCAAATTCCCCCTCCTCCATACGGTCAGGAATTCCTCCACAGAGACCTCGCGGACCCCAATGGAGAGAGCTCTATCAGCTATCAGATCATATATGTAACTGACCCTCTGCGTCGACGAGCTTTTAGTATCTAAAAGTCCCCTAGATCTAAGAAAAGCGAGAGATCTTCCGTCTAGAACGACAGCGGCAACCACTATAGGACCTAGATCCTCGCCCTTACCCACCTCATCGGAACCCAGCTCGATAACGTTCTCCTTCCTCAGGGCTCTGAGGATCACGTCTGCCAGGTCCTCGTGGTACACCACCCTCCCGGTCGTGAAAACTATCACGAGGGACTCGTTCAACTTAGCTCTGAACCTTTCATATCTGTTCTTACTTGGGATGAAGCGAGCTCCCTCTCTTCTCAGAATTTCCTCGAGTTTCTTGATCTCCTCCTCCCTTAGATCAGAGCTCAGCTGTCTTCTTCCTTCTCCAGAACGCGATCCCAACGAGTGCACCTCCTAATATCAGGGCCGCTACCAAGATGGGTTCCCAGTTCCAGATGGAGAGCTTTTCGACCAGATATGGTGTCTTGGAGGGAACACTGGCTCCTTCATTGTACCATGAAGCCCATACCGAGACGTTTCCGGGACTTGGGTTCGATATGTTCATCGTGACCTGCCTAACTCCTCCAGGAGGGAGATCTCCGAGGTTCTCCGTGTAAATCTCACCGTTCGCCGTCATGACGTGGAGCTGTGATTCATAGGCTATGAAATTAGAGGGATTCGAGATGCTGGCCCTCAAAACAGCTTCCTGGCCGGGAGTGATGGTGGAGGTCCATGAGATCAACTTAATCGTCAAGTTAGCTGGCTTGTACACCTCAAAATACCTCTTCATCACGACCTCTCTCGTCGTGTCGTTGACCTTGTAAGTCATCTCAAACAGAACCTCATGCTTGCCGCCGGGCATGGAAGATCTGACGGGGACAACGAAGGTCACGCTCGTGTTGGATGGATAGTATATTCTGGCTATGCGCTGATCTCTGATCACAATCCCCATATCCGGGATGGTCAGCTTCAGATGGACATCCCTGAGGTCGAACTTCGGGAGGGGATTGAGGAGGAAGATGTCGACCTCCCCCCTAAGAATCCCTGGTGGGATTATCCTCTCAGGCCCGATGGTCATGTTGATCCTCGGTCGCCACTCAACGACGGAGACCTTTGTGTTCAGTGAGAACGAGACGTTCCTCACAGTTCCATCGCTGTACAGCACGGTGGCATGAACTACGGCGTATATGGTTCTTGTACCATTTCCCTCCCCTACAGGCGGTTGCATGATCACTGTAACTTTGGAATTTACGATTGGACTTCCTTTCACCACAACAGCGGTCATGTTGTCCTTCCAGTACCCTCTAGATGCCAGGGCGTAGTCCTTCTCGTCATATCCCCAGATCTCCCCTCTGAAGACCTTCCATCCTCTGGGTGGGATGAACCTCACCTCAAATCCCAGAAGCTTGGTCTTAGGTTTTGGTTTCCCGGGAAAACTCTCAACAACGCTAAAAGAAACGGTCACGAGTCCTCCAGCATAGATAGATACAGGTTTTACGGACAGGTTGGTATACTGCGCCTTTACACCAATCGCTGAGGGAAAAACAAGCAGCACAAGCAGTAGGAGAATACAGAGGTAGCTGCGCCTCATGTTCTTCAAAGTCTGAGGGTAGCCAAGTATTAAATAACGGTTACCACTTCAGGTGTACAAGATACAGAGATGGACGTTGTAGTGGCTGATAATCTGCGGAAGGAGTTTGGGGAAACAGTCGCCGTGGATAATGTCAGCTTCTCCGTGAGAAGTGGTGTGGTTTTCGGTTATCTCGGTCCCAATGGAGCCGGCAAGACAACTACGCTTCGGATGATATATGGAGTGCTCAGGCCCACTTCAGGCACAGCTTACGTCATGGGACACGATGTCCTAAGAGAACCCGTCCAGGCAAAGAGAAACCTTGGCGTGATGCCCGAAGAAACGGGACTGTATCCCAGACTGACAGCTGAGGAGAACTTAATCTACTTCGGGAGGCTGAGGGGTTTAGGAGGCAGGGAACTCGAGAGGAGGGTTGTAGAGCTTCTGAAAAAGCTTAACCTCATAGAAAAGCGGTATGTTATAGCAGATAAGCTGTCTAGAGGGCAAAAGCAGAAGGTGGCCTTCGCTAGGGCGATACTGCACGAACCGCCCATACTGATACTGGACGAGCCAACCTTGGGCGTGGACGTCATGAGCGCGAGGGAGATACGGAACATGATAGAGGAGTACGCCAAAGAGGGCAACACGGTCATAATAAGCACCCACAACATGTTCGAGGTGGAGAGGCTGTGCCAGGAGGTCGCCATAATAAACAGAGGTAAGATAGTTTACCAGGGCAGTAAGGATGATCTGATGAGGATCTCCGGAGAGAAAGAGTTTGAGGATGTCTTCGTGAAACTTGTACGGCAGGAGGTGGTCGAGCGTTGAAAATATTCAAGAAGGGATCATCGGGCATTGTCAAAGTGACCCGATCCCTTGGAAAGGCCGGCTATACGTTTGGCAAGAGACCTGAGATGGTCGTCCTTTGGAAGGAGATGGTGGACTCACTTAGAGACAGGAGAACCATAATAAACGTCTTTCTCCTCCCCCTGATACTCATGCCGGTAGCCTTTGCGCTTCCCTTCTTCTTTATCAGCCCTAAAACAAATCCCCCAAATGTGGTAGTGGTCATGAAGGATGTTAACGCAACAAAGCTGGTTTCCATGCTCACGGAAAATCTTCCCAAGGTGACCTTGGAGAAGAACGTAAACCCCAACGAGACGATCCTCCAAAACAAGGCAGATCTGGTTGTGGTCATACCAAGAGGATTCTCGTTGAACATAAGCAGAGGAGGACAGTCGAACGTGTTCTACTACTACGACCCGTACAACATGAAATCCTCCATGGCAATAACCATGGTCTCGGGCGTTATAGACCGCTATCAATCCACCATAATTAGGAGCAGGCTAAAGAAGCTGAACCTCACCGAGTCGTACATAAGACCGATAAAAGAGGTCGATAGAGAGGTAGTGTCAAAAGAGGTCTCGCTTGCAAGCCCTACAAGCGTGATCTCCGTGATGCTCCTCCCGATGTTCGTGGGCATAATAGCTATGACGGGGGCGAGCGCTTTCGCCCTGGACATGATCGCTGGGGAGAGGGAGAGAAAGACCATAGAAGCGCTGTTCACGAATCCGGTATCGGGCACGTCCATACTCATCGGCAAGTATCTGGCCATGACGGCGATAGCTTTTCTGAGCGCTATAGTCACTCTGATATCGGCTCTAGTGTCTCTCCTACTGATGAACCTGCTCTTCATGTCCCCTCTGGGACCCCTTCACCAGCAGGAAAACCTCAACCTGACGACGATCATACCGGCAGCGAAGGCCCTGCCTTTTGTGCTCGCTGGCATCTTCCTAGCGGTTATACTGGCCGCTCTTACCGGAAACTCCATAATAGCCGTGGTAGCATCCTTCGCGAAAAGCTTTAAAGAGGCCCAGCAGTACGTCGGGTTCGTCACCATGGTGTTGATACTGCCCATCGTGGCCGTGCCCTACATGCCCCCCTCCATGATAAACTCCCTAGCTTATGTCCCGGTCGCGAGCATAATAGTGTTCGTGAGGGACTTGCTGGTCAATCCATCGGATCTGGTACCCATAGCAACGTCATTGGTGTTCTCGGTGATATACTTGGTGGCGCTCCTGTACATAAGCGGTAAAGTGTTCTCCAGAGAGTCCCTCATATCCTCCTAGGACTCCCTCGCCACCGCCGCTAACTATGTAAACAATTTTAATAGATTTCCCGGGGATGCGTCACTGGTGAGCCGATGAAGAGGGTCGTCATAGTTGGCTTCGGGCTCGGCGGTCTGGGAACCGCTAGACATGTTGTGGAATTCGTTGAAGATGCTAAGGTAACTGTGATCGGTGATGAGAAGCCTTACGTTCGCCACAAGCTCAGGCTGATTCCCTCAGGAGAGGACATCTCCGTTAGCACGAGGCATCTGGAGTCCAACGGAGTTGAGTTCTTGGAGGACCACGTCACCAAGGTGAGGAGGGATCAGAAGGAGGTCGAGCTTAAGAGCGGAAAAAAGGTAAGTTACGACTTCCTCGTCCTCACAACGGGGGCTAATCCATCCAGTCTCAGGAAGGTCCCCGGATCCGAGCTCACGTACGGGTTCAGGAGGAAGTCCGATGTAGAGCTCCTCATGAATAAGAACCCCAGCAGGGTGGCGATAATAGGAGCGAGCTACGTGGCTTTGCACATAGCAGATGTGGCCAGATCCATAGGGGCCGAGCCCGTGGTCATCGTGAGATCTCGTCTGATAAGGAGGTCTCTCGAGCCGGAGATATCCGCCTACCTGGAAGAGAAGCTCAAGGAGCACGGGGTTAAGTTCGCTAAGGGCAGTCCTAAGGAGATAAAGGAGGATGGAGTTCTCCTAGACTCGGGAGATTTCGTCGAGGCTGATATGGTATACAGGGCCACAGGAGTTTCTCCGGAGATAACTTTGGCGTCTGAGTGCGGCCTCGATCTCCATGAGGGATGGGTGATCAACGTCGACAGACAGGGCAGAACGTCCGATCCGAACATATTCGCCCTTGGGGACGCGGCCATAATATACGATCCCCTGACGAACAAGCCTGAGTACGCCGGAATAGGAACTGCAGCCACCATAATGTCCTTCAACGTGGCCAAAGCGATATCCGGCTCAAAGATGGCCCTGAGAATACCGCGTTACCAGAAAGACGTCTTTCTAAAGGGCATACACATGACCTCGATAGGATGGACGAGCCCGGAGGCCGAGAAGCAGGGCTTCAGTCCTGAGAGGATTGAGATGTCCGGAAGACCGGGATGGGGAGAGAAGTCCTACATAGTGTACGACAAGAACACCTCTCAGGTGATAGGCTTCAGTGGTGTAGCGACTGAGAGCAATATGATAAGGGAGAAAGGATTGGAAGTCCTCCTAGCTATGTTAAGGAAGAAGAAGGTTGATGAACTGGTCAGCGGGTGAGCTTTGTTGAGCACCTCCGACGTAGAGGAGCTGATAAGGAGGATAGCCGCTGCAAACGCTCTCAAGTACGGAAAAGCGAAGGTCAACCCCGTTTTAGCTAAAATATTCTCAGAGAGGCCGGAACTTAGACCTAAGGCTAGGGAGATCAAGCAAATCGTTGAAAGGATAGTTCAGGAAATAAATTCTTTGGGACAGGAGGAGCTCCAATCCTTGGCAGGAGATCTTGCGAAGAGGAAAAAGAAGGAGAGGGAGAGGAGATGGCCCGTTCTCCCGAACGCCGATAAGTACGATGTGATAGTTACCAGAGTGGCCCCCGAGCCGAATGGCTATCCCACTCTGGGCCACGTGAAGGGCTTGCTGGTCCCCTTCGTATACGCAAGGCTCTATGGGGGAAGATTCCTCCTGAGGTTCGAGGACACAAACCCAAGGGTTGAGAAGCTTGAGTTCTATGAGGCTATAAGAGAGGAGTTTGCCAGAGTTCTTGAGGCAGCTGAGAGGGAGCTGAACCTTTCTCCGGGTAAGTGGGACGAGGAGATCATAGAGTCCAACCACCTGCCGAAGATGTACGAACTGGCTGAGAAGCTCATAGTCCAAGGAGACGCCTACGTCTGCACATGC
This sequence comes from uncultured Nitrososphaerota archaeon, assembly GCA_964525965.1. Classification (GTDB taxonomy): domain Archaea; phylum Korarchaeota; class Korarchaeia; order Korarchaeales; family Korarchaeaceae; genus Methanodesulfokora. The sequence continues at coordinate 3,095 of CAZGKA010000054.1, read as the reverse complement.
GATGCTGCAACCGTTAGGAAGTCTAGGAACTCTGGAGTAGAGTGTGAACACAGATCTCACACGGTCGAGAGAAACTTGGAGCTGTGGAAGCAGATGCTGAACGGTGAACTTCACGAGGGAGAGGCGCATCTGAGGTTGAAAACGGACATGAAGCATCCGAACAGGACAATGAGGGATCCCGGCATATTCAGGATAGTGGAGGCCGAGCATCCAATTCACGGAAATAAGTACAGGGTTTACCCGACGTACGACTTCTCAATAAGCGTGATGGACTCGCTCACGGGCGTGACTCATGCTTTCAGGAGCAAGGAGTTCGAGCCCCACGTGGAGGTCCAGAGGACCATAATAAGAAAGTTGGGGCTCAGGGAGTACGACATGATACAGTTCGGCAGGATAACGGTGGAGGGCATACCTCTCTCCAAGCGTTACATAAGGCCCCTGATAAAGACAGGCATACTGGAGGGCTGGGACGATCCGAGGATACCTACCCTTAGAGGGCTTTTCAGGAGAGGGATAACTCCAGAGGCGCTTGCCAGGTTCTTCTTCGAGCTGGGTCCAAGCAAGGTCGACTCCACGGTGAGCTTCGATGCTCTGGCTGCTGTGAACAGGAAGATACTGGATCCAAAGGTTCCTCGGTACATGTTCGCTCCGGATCCGATGAAGCTGAAGATCGAGGGGTTCCCGGAGAAGATAGTTGCGGAGGTGAGGGTTCACCCAGACAGACCTGAGATGGGCAGCAGAAGAATAGAGGTCAGGTCTTCAGATGGAAGGGCGGAGGTCTACATATCCGGGGACGACTTCAGGAGGCTGACGAGAGGAGACGTGATACGGCTTAGGAACCTGGCTACGGTTGAGATAAAAAGCGTGATGTCCGATGAGGTGTCCGCAGTTTTCAAAAGCCGGGAACCAACTCCCGACAGCAAGATGATCGTGCAATGGGTTCCAAAAGAGGATCCAACTCCCGTCAAAGTGATGAAGCCCTTATCCCCCTTCTCCATGGCCATAATAGGGGGGTTCGGCGAACCGAAAATGAGAGATCTCAGGGAGGGGGAGCACATACATCTTGTCCGTTTTGGCTTTGCTAGGGTCGATTCCGTGGGGGATACCGTTCGCCTAATATTCTCTCACGGGTGATCCGATGCCCGTGCTTCTCGTTCATGGAGGGGTGGCCCGCCCCTCCTACAACGTGTCTAGCATGCTGCCTCGCCTTCGGAGAATAGCAATTGAGGCATATCACCTGTTCGATCAGGGCAAAGATCACGTTGATGTCGTCGAGAGGGCGGTCCTTCTAATGGAGAACGACCCTACTTTCAACGCTGGTGTAGGATCAGTTCTCAATCTCCTCGGAGAGCTCGAGATGGATGCCGCCATAATGGACGGCGCCACTGGGAGGGCTGGAGCTGTCTGCTCGGCAAGCTTCCCCAAGAACCCGATAAAGCTGGCCAGGGCCGTGATGGAGATGACACCTCACGTTTTGATCTCGGGTAGAGGAGCCGACATGTTGGCTGAAAAGCTAGGACTTGAGAGACATCCCGGTCCAACGGAGAAGATCCTCAAAAAGTACAGTGAAATGAAGTCAAAGCTCCTGGCTGGTGAGGGGCTTGATGATATTCTATCCGGGATAAAGCGGGCCGTGGAACACATCAACTACTTCGACACCGTGGGAGCGGTTTCATCATGTCATGGCAAGGTGGCGGCAGCCACCTCCACCGGCGGAACTTGGATGAAACTCCCGGGAAGGGTGGGCGACACTCCCGTAATAGGAGCGGGGACTTACGCATGGCATAGGGGCGCGGCCTCAGGAACTGGCGTCGGGGAGGCGGCCATGGTGACCTTAGCTGCCAAGTCGGTAGTTGATCGAATAAACGATGGGAGCGATGTTAGGTCAGCTGTTATTCAAACACTTAATGAGATTAAGAGGCATACGGGTAAGATCTTTGGACTGATAGCCGTGAACTCCTCGGAAGATTTCTTCGCCGGTCAAACCATGGGAAGACTGGTCTGGGTAGCTGTTAAAGACGGAAAGGTCTTTCAAGGAATCTCGGTGAGCTAATCTCTGTGCGATCAGAGCTTATCGCGGAAGAGAGCTCAGCCTGATGATATCAAACTTTTATAGGTTTGGTCGAGGAATCTCTATCAGGATTTCTCATGAGGAAGTTCCTCTCTCTGACCTTGATGCTGATCATGCTGATCTTGGTAACACCAGTCTCGGCCGAGAACAGGCCAGTGCTGCTGTCGAAGGTCAAGATCAACATATCCACCAAAGATCTGGAGTCAGCGCCGCCACCTCTGATACTAGGGGACAAGGTGATAGTCGTCTACGGAAGAGGACTCTCCGGAGTGTCCGCCTACTCTCTTGACGGGAAACTCCTCTGGACCAAAAAACTTGGGTCAAGAATCTACTACTTGGTGGGTGTCGAGCCGAATGTGATAGTTTTTCTCAAGGAAGAAGCCCTGATTTTGAGCTCTAAGAACGGGGTTCCTTTAGGGACGATAAAGCTGGATAGCCCCCCTTCAGCTCAGCCTCTATACGATCTAAACACAAACGAGCTGTTTCTCCCAACGGAGTCCGGATACATGGAAGCTGTGAGCGGCCTCTCCATGAGGGTCCTGTGGAAGAAGAAACTAGATTCGCCTCCTTTACAGGTGCTGGATGCTGGAGCCGAGGTTGTAGCGGTAACTCAGAAGAAAGTATATTGTTTTCTCAAAAGTGGTGGTAACAAGCTCTGGGAGAGCAAGGTAGGAGATATCAAGACGGCGGGTATAGGATCCGGGTACGTTGTGGTCCTAACGGAAGACCATAAGCTGGTCTACCTAAGCCTAACCGATGGAACTAAAGAGGCAGAACTCTCTCTTCCTAGTACCTCCTTTCCTCCAGGACCTATAGCGACCAACGGAAATTCTGTATTCCTCGTCTCACTGGGTGGAGGAATATACAGGTTCTTCAGAATGAAGCTAGTCGACGAGGGCTTCTTGGGCATATGGCCTGTGTCACAGCCTCTGCGGACGGAGGATCTCCTGTTCGCTCTGGGATCCGACGGCGCAATGGAGGTATTGGAGGCGCGCTTCGGAAAGACCCTCTGGTCTCTCAACCT
>CAZGKA010000053.1:0-19339 GCA_964525965.1 uncultured Nitrososphaerota archaeon | reverse complement strand
AGTCAGGAATTCCATCTCTCCCCACTCCAACAGGCCCTCCCGTGCCTAGATCACCAGGGTTTGTATTTCCCACATTAATTGTTTGAGATGCGCCATCTATTATAGTTGGATAACCGTCGTTCTGAAGAACTACGGGTGCCGTGGCTGTTATAGTCCACCACAGGCCATTGAAACCTGTCGCCGTCGTGGGTATATCGAAGTCTATTATGCTTACTCCACCGTCCGTTCCTGCGCTATCCAAAGCGTTACCCAAGGATCCCGTGCCCGTCCAAGAGGTGGTGGTCACGTTGTAGACGTACACTAGGGGATCTCTTATCACTCCGGGTCTGGGATCGTTGTCGAACGGGCCATTATCTCTTATATTCATAAGAATAGTATAATTATCTAATACTGAATAACTAGGAAATATGAGCTTGCCCCTCCTCATCTTGCCCACTCTGACCCATCCAGCCACGGGGATGGGAAGGACCAGCTCGACCTTAACATTAGCTCCAGGTTTGAGTCCAGATATCTCATAGGAGTTTCCGCTTAGAATTTTTAGAACACCCTTATTTGATTTTATCCAGGTTCTACCCATCTTTTTAAATCCCGAGGGCATCTCGCCCACAGCGAATCTAACATCAATCACACCGTTCATCTCACCATCGGCATCGTTCAGTAACCCATCAGCTGCTCTTATGATCAGCTCGTTTCCACTAATCAGGGCTGGTTTTCTCCTCCACGCTCCATGATCGAAGATCCAGAGCTGAGTACCCGTTGATAGGTTCCCTAAGCTTATCCTCAAAGTCACTTCTCCGGGAAGTTTTGTTGGGGGGATCTTCAGCTTGGTCACTTGTTTATTTATCTGGCTCCGGCCCTCGCTGATCAACCTCTGAATATCTGCTGCAGACAAGTTCGATGTCCTTCTTCTATAGTTTTCAGCAGAGGGCCTCTCTGAGGGCTGCGTGCTCACCCTCACCTCGAAGCCCGAGCGCGGAAGCCACTTACCTCCGTTGATCGAGATCTTGTTTATTGATATCAGGCTACCTGATTTCACCTCCACTTTCGCCTTGTCAGGGGACACAACTTCGATCATTGTGTCATTTTGAACGCTCAGCTCATCATATTTCACTATAAAATGAAGCTTGTGATGACCCACAGGAAGAGGAGCTATACTCAGCCCAAACGAACCCCTCTTCACTTCTGTTGTTCCCCTAATCCTGCCATCCACCGAGTAGAACAAAGTTGTATCTATCGGAAGGCCGTTCAGCAGAACACTTCCACTTACCTCGATCGGATTTCCGCTAAGCACAGTCGAAGGAGCGCTCACGTCTATTGTCAGCTTGACCAGCTCTAAGTCACACCTGAAAGTTTTGTTCCTCACCTTGAGGACAGCTGTGTACTCTCCCGGATCTAGGTTTCCGGTGTCTACTGAGAACGTGCTTCTTCCCGGGAGAACCGACTTCTTAAAGACCACCTTTCCCCCGGCGGAAAGCAGAATCAGCCTTCCGGGAAGTGAGGTGGACGTCTCCAGCTTGATGCGCTCCCCAATTAAGTAGACTGACCTTGTTGAAAAGATCCAGGTGGTCGGATCCACATGAAGTAGAACTATTCTCCTCAGACCCTTGAAATCCATGATCTCGACCTTTACATCCGTAGCCTTCTCGAGAGAGAAGTTGAAGGAGGCGACACCGTTCTTTATCCGTGACACCATGGTTTTGTTAGATATCTCCAGAAGAGCTGTCCCGTTTACAGGAGTTCTCGACACGAAATCATGAGCCTCGATTCGCAGCAGGCAAACTTTGTCACACTTGTACTCGCTTGAGATCTCTATTGTTGATACCTCAAACTTCCTTCGGATCACACCTTCTGGATACAAACCGATGACCTGATAGGTTCCGAGCTCTACGCTTGAGTTGAGGGGATAAGACGCCCTCTCCAGATTGCCCTTCCTTGTGATGTTCAGGTAAAGAGTTTTGTTAGTTGGCGTAACTATTGAGAGGTTGTTTAACCCCCTGCAAGAAATCTCTACCACATCCCCTGGAGAGTAGATCCTTTTATTCGTCTCTAGAAACACAGGTGGCGCTGAGAACACTTGAAAGGTCGAAATTCCACGATCATCTGCTACGAACACGCTCATATTGGCTAGTTTTTCTAAGGGAATTCTTGCAACCGTTCTTCCCCTCACCAGCGTTAGATTCATTCTCAGCACACTACCGTTGGTCAGAGCGGCATTGAGATCAAGTGTTCCATTTATCGGGGCACCTGTGAAGGCATCACGGACCAAAAAGGTCTCATTGGATGAGATAAAGGTCACATTTATCGAAGTGACCATCACAACTGCTTTTGACATGACTCCCGCTGAGGACGCCTTTACGATATAATTTCCGAGAGGGATGGGGTTTGGGAGGGAAATAGCTGTTCTCCAACAGGTTGAGTTTACGGCTGTCAGGTTGAGTCTCTCAGAAAAGTTTGTCGGAGATATGACTTCAAGCTCGGGCTTCTTTAACCAGCAGACAGTTATGTTCAGTTTCTCCCGGGGAGTTATTATCCTCTTAACCAGTATAATGGGCGAGCCGGCCACGGATAGGTTCTCCCATTTAACAGTCCTGAGGGGACCACTCCTAGCAATGACAAGTATCTTGTAGTTGCCAGGGGAAAGGTTTAGTCTCAGGTCTGATTCGCCCTTAGAGAACACCGTTATGTTGTAGCTTTTCAGCACCAGGGTCAGGTTGGAGCTCCTGAGCTCTCCTGTCAATGCGGATCTGGTTATTATTCTGACCCTTACAATTCCCGGGAGAACCTCCTCCTGAGGGAGAAACACCACATCGAGCGAGTCAAGCACCAGACGCGCTTCCGACGCCCTGCCCCCCTTGTTCAAAAAAGCTATAATTGTGTACTCCCCTACGCTGAGGTTCGTTGTGTTGATGGTGAGGATCAGCGAGGATGGCCCGGATATGTTGACCGAGACCCATCGCGGATTTTTTGGGAATAGCTCCACTGACCTGTTCTGGCTGCTGGAGAGGAGGACCACCTTAAGTTCGTGAAACCCTTCTTCAGGGAAGTAAATCTTCACAACGACGTCATCTCCAAGTTGATGGAGGTAACCACCTTGGATCCTTATTAGGGGGGTCATCGGTTCCGATTGAATTATAATAACATCTTGGAGGGCTAGCATAAGCAGCAGAGCAGCTATCAGCAGGGTCTTGGACTCCATTCTCGTGCTAGCCCCTTCTTCTTAGAAGAAGAGCTACCGTCGCCACAACACCTATGGCTATTAACCAGAAGGGTATGTACCACTTGACTGGTGATTTAGGGAGAGGAAGGATGCTGATCTCGCCACTTACGAGAACTGGGGTCCCCGGCTTTAGGTTCTTCACCACCAGCGTGTCCTTCCCCGAGACCACGTGCTCCCCTTTGGGAGGAGTTATGACTATCCTGCATTCCTCTGTTGGATAGGAGAACATTGTTTCAAATTTATATTCATCGAAGAGGACTCCCTTCGCCACAAAGCTGCTTATCTTGAAACGAATTTCAACGCTAAGAGACCTGTTTGGTTTTATCACGTCCCAGACCCCAAACTTCACCTTATCCTTGTCTACAGTAACGTCAAGTTTTCGACCGCTTTTCAAGCTCAGTCCTTCAGCGTTCAGGACCTTCTTCCCTGTAATTTTTATAATTCCATAACCCGGAACTACAGGAACAGTTCCTTCATTCAACATGACGAGCTTATACGATACTAATGCCGAGCCATCGCTGCTCACGTTCAGAGAGATGAAGACCCTTTTGTACACTAACGGGTAAGCGGTGGACGGCTGGGCCTGAACGAGAGGTATTGAGAGAATCATGGCAAAAAATAATGGAATAATGAGGCTCTCCTTTCCCACCATAGTTCTTACCTTTTTAATCCTTTTTAATCAAATGATCAAACCATTTCTTTCTCTATTTTCCGAGGTTTCTTTGGCTAGCTAGCTATTAAACTCTTCTCCCTCCTGTTTTATCTCCTCCTCGTGAGGAGGATTGCCGCTACCAGCAGAGCGAAGAGAGCTATGATGAAGTAAGGTTCCAGAGTTGTGGATCCCACTCTCACAGAGATGCTTGGTGTTAGGACTGCCCTCGCATTGAGTGTGTTGCGGGGATCCACTCCGACTATGTAGAGCTTGCTTGCATTGTAGTTCCCGCTCCCTCCGACGAAATACCTTATGGCCACAGGGTTGAAGACTTTCTTGTTCAGGTTGGAATAGGTTCCTACAGCGGAGATCATCACATATCCTCCTCCAGTTGCGAGTAGAGGATCTATCCAGCTTACATTGAAGGTGGTCGCCCCCGTCCCGGTGCCTATGGTGAACTCTTGGTTTATCAGGTAGTCCGTTCCGTTCACATCAACTGCCGAGGTGTTGACCGGGTAGACATTCAGAACTACGTTAGTTCCGTTAGCTAGAGTAACAACCTCGTTCTTCGCATAGGAGAGCCCGGTTCCTCCGAAGTAGTCCACGAACCCTGCCTGAGGAGCTGGCATAGGATAGCACTCCCAGACGTATCCCTTTGTGTATCCTGCAGGTGCTGTTATCAAGCTGTAGTCAGGCGGCGAGGATCCTGGAACCAGATCCTTGACCAGCATGTCAAGCGGTCTAAACACCATCTGGCCCTCGTTAGTCACACCCGGAGAGAATCCTAGAGGAACTACGTCATAGAACTGCACGTAGGGGGTCATGTACTCTCCAGCATTCTCCACAGATATCATTATTGAGTAGTTTCCTGAGGATATTGCTCTTACTTCTTTCCTTGCTTTTATCAGGTAACCTCTGACGACCCAGAGCTCCTCATACACAGCGTAGGTACTGTTTCCGGATGTGTCGGTCGTGTAGGTGAAGTTGGTGTAGTTCCACCATCCATTGGTCTGGCTCTCGGATATCTTGAACTTAACAAGACCCCAGACCACGGGCACTCCAGTGTTCGAGAAGTTCAGAGGAACCGTTGAGAAACTTCCTCCAGGAGGTACCTGAGCTATGTTAAATCTCTGGGTTGTGTTCAAGCTCCCCGTGATAATGTTTACGTTGGGGACGTTCGTGTTGTTGGTGGCCCAGACAGTAGTGTTATACACATCGTACTCGAAGACGCCACTACTGTCGTAGAAGATCAAGCTCTCATTCCAGGTATTGGGAGCAGAGGTCCCTTGAAGCTTCTTAGCCTCCACCTGAGCTTTACCAACTGCGAACAATGTCCCGACCTTGAGGCCCGTAAGGGTGTGGGGTGCTGTGAAGTATAAGAATACCCTTCCCAGAGATATCTTAGCGGTGCTTCCCCCGACTTCAGTAAGGTTGGGGACGCCTGCTATCTGAAAACCGTTTATCGACGCGTTGCTTCCGGAAGTTATTGTGAACCAACCACCAGCTGCCAGAGTTCCTCCATTTAGTGTCCAGTTAAGTCTCTTACTGGAATAGGAGACTGCCCCAACAGAGGGAGTTCCACCGCTTATGAACTCAGGATTGTCGGGCAGGTTGGCCCAACCCTCGGTTCCATTGTCGTTAGGTAAAATCTTCTCAACCTTGAAGTTGACATCAAATGGAAGGCCGTTAATTATCGTCAGGTTAACCGTGACCGTCTGATTCTTGGCATCAACGATCTTGTTAGGAGAGATTGCCTCCGATATGTTTATCGGAGGGCAGCCAGAACCAAGATACTGATATTTTATCGTGACATTATCGCCCGACTGTAACTCCGTTATATGTATGAAGAGGTTAGCCCCTGTGTTGGCAGCTGCAACAGGAGCGGGAACTCCCGTGGAGGAGGTTGTGTTTGTTACCGTGGCATATGTAGGCGCGGTTACACCCACCCAGGTGACGCCCGAGGGAACGTAGAGGGGCAGCCATATATCTGAGACCGTCTCACCCGTATTGTTGTTCAGAACGATTATATACCCGGTAATGTTCCAAGATCCGCAATGAACGCTGACTCCATCCGTTGTAATCGTGGCGTTTAAGTACTCCTTAACCATCACAGGTAGGGGGGTGCTCGCCGCTGATACAGGCCTTATTACCGCAAAAGGCACTGAAAATACTACAAGAATCGCTAAAAGGATGAAGACCGCAACCTTCTTCGTATCAGACACCGTCCCTTAGCCTTTCCTCAGAGGACTCTATGTAAAGATATAAAAGTTACGGTTAACTTTTCGAACACTTTCAGGTTTAAAATTAGACCCAATAATTTATAAAGATAAGTCAAGGCTAGCACCTCAGATCAGAATGTTGAGCAAGATCAGCAGAGACAGATTCCTGCTCCAACTTCTAGCAAGCAAGGAGGGAATCATAAGCCCAAAAATCTCTATCTCCTCCAAACTTGAATATCCAAGCTTTCAAGAGTTCTTTGACGTGGATGAGAAGACAGCTCTCCTCAAACTAGGTGAGCTAGAGAACGCTGACCTCCTGAAGAGGACTCTTTGGGGAACTGTGTTGACCTGCCCCCGCTGTAAGAGCCTAGCTCTTTGTATAGTTCTCTCCTGTCCTAACTGTGGAAGCACGCGTGTTGAAGTGACTGATCTAGTGAGCTGTCCCGTCTGCAATTATAAGGAGAAGGCATATTATTTTTACCATGGAAAAGCGATCAGATGCCCCAAGTGCAATGAGTCCCTCAGCAAGGAGGATTTAGTTAAGGAGTACAGGTGCCAAGACTGCAACAGTTTGTTCTCAAAACCAGAGCTAGTGTATTACTGTCCCACCTGCCAGAACACATATAAAGAGTTATCGTTGGAGGAGAGATCCATTTTTTCGTACAGCATAGGTGCCAATCGAGTGGAGAAAGAGTTCATGAATTACCTTAAAGAGGTTCTCGGGATAGCTGGGGGAGAGGTTGAAGTACCAGGGATCGTCACTGGTAGATCTGGCATCAGGCATGTCTTTACTGGTATAGTTCGTTCAAATGGTAATGTATCATTAGCAGTAGAGGTATTGGCATCTGATGTATATGTCGGAGCGGACGATGTACTGCGCTCTTTAGTTAAGGTTATAGACGTCAATCCTAAGCAGTCCATATTTGTCGTTATACCCAAGGTCTCCTCAGAGGCGCGTGATATCCTCCGCTCCAACAAAGTGCGGGTCGTGGAGTCAGGGAGTGTGGAGGAAGCGATAAACGGCCTCAGGCTTATCATTAGAGAAATATTTGAAAATAGATAGTATTATGGGGTATACCGGTTGTGTAGATCTGAACCAAAAAGGTCTTGGGGGGATCTGTAAATACATTTACATAATAAGCCCCTTACCCTGGGATAAACATCAATAAAAGTTTAAATTTTTATTGGCTGTCGTGATCTATTGGGGAGTGGTTTGGAGTCTAAAGCAAAGTTTGTAGCTTTATCCGGGATAATGGCTGCTCTAACGGCTGTTGCTACTATGATAATCCAGATCCCAACGCCACAGACGAGAGGATACATAAACCTCGGGGACACAATGGTCATGCTGTCTGGGATGCTTTTCGGTCCTGTCGTGGGTTTTCTAGCGGGAGGTATAGGCTCAGCTGCCGCTGATATGCTTTCCGGCTACGCACACTGGGCTCCGTTCACGTTAATCATAAAGGGAACTGAGGGGGCTGTTGTCGGACTGGCTTACAAAAGGAGCGGCGTTCTCCTTCTTGTTGCCACCATGATGGCTGGGTTCATCATGGTCGCCGGATACTTCGCCGTAGAGGTAGTTCTTTACGGTTTCGGAGGGGCGCTGGCTGAGCTCCCGGGTAACACATTTCAGGCGATCTCTGGTATCGTATTTGCCAATATAGTCGGGAGAATTATAAAGAAGCTGATCGAATGACGAACTGTTGGTTAAGGATGCACGTGTACGGTAAGCTTCCGTACAAAGAGCTAGAGAATCTCCTGCACAAGCTCATATCTAAGGATCCACAAGTAATCGTCGGTCCGAGGGTGGGAGAGGATGCTGCCATCATTAGGGTGGGCGATAAGGTCATAGCTATACACTGCGACCCGATAACAGGGGCCGAGAAGAGGATAGGCTGGCTCGCCGTGAATGTGGCTTCTAACGACATAGCTACCACAGGCTTTAGACCAAAGTGGATACTTGTCGTTATGCTGCTCCCGAGAAAAGAACTTCTTGATGAGATCTCGGAGCAGCTCAGGTCAGCAGCCGCCGAGCTTGGTGTTAAAATAATTGGAGGGCACACGGAGATAACGCCAGGACTTAGCAGGCCCATAGTAATGGTGACCGCCATAGGCGAGGGAGACCCTGGATCCTATGTGACCTCCTCGGGGGTTAGGGAGGGAGACAGGCTCATACTCACCAAGGGTGCTGGAATAGAGGGAACAGCCATTCTGGCCGAGGAGTTCTACGAAAAGCTCGCCAGCAAGCTAAGTAAGGACTTATTGGACAGAGCCAGGGATTTCATAAAGATGATAAGCGTTGTCAAGGATGCCATGATCGCCATGGAGGTGGGGGGTGTCCACGCTATGCATGATCCGACTGAAGGAGGGCTTCTCGGCGGGATCCAAGAGCTGGCCATAGCCTCCAACCTAGGGGTGATAGTCAGGGAGAGGGATGTCCTAGTTAGGAGGGAGACTAGGGCCATATGCAGGGTGCTCGGCATAGATCCATACAGGCTCATAAGCTCCGGATCCCTGCTCATAGCGGCAGACCCGGAGAGGGCTAAGGACATCGTCGGAAGGTTGAAGGAGGAGGGGATTGAGGCAAAAATCATAGGAAAGTTTGTTAAAGGTAGAAAAAGGGTGTTTAAGACCTTGAGAGGAGAGGAGATAGATCTCAACGAGCCCGTAAAGGAGGAGCTATGGACCGCCCTCTCCATCCTCTAGAACTAAGTCGAAGTACCTGCTGAACTTCCCCGTCACCGTGAAGTAGATCCTTCTTCCCTTTCTCTCCTCTTTGACGAGCCCCATCCTGATAAGTTTCTTTACCTGGTCTCGAACGTTTCCCCTGACTGTATAGAGCTCAGTTGCCGATATCTTCTTCTTGAGCGCTATTACAGCTAGAGTTCTCAGCTCAGACCTGCTCAGTTCCGGTGCTGGAGCAAACTTCAAAGCCACCTCGATATAGTCGTCCTTGAGACGCATCTCCCAGCCCTCATCGCGCCTCACCACGTGAAAGGGGTGGTTCACGAGCTCCTCATTTATTTCCTCAACCATCTTCTCTATTGAGATCTCCGAAAGTCCGAGAAATTTGGATAGATCATCAGTAGAGAGAGGACGAGATGCAGCGAAGAGCGCCGCCTCTAGGAGCCTCTTCTTTTCATCCCACCTGCTCAATCACGTTCACCCTTGGGAGTATGTATATCTCACCAAACGGGCTCTCCTGTATCACCTCGACTTTTCCATCCTTCTCCAAAAAAAGGATGGACAGAAAAACATCTATGGCCTCATCCTTGCTGCCGACCAGCTCTCGGAACGTGAGTTTTTCTCCTCTGAACCTTGAGAGAATGCGTCGGTAGACCTTCTCCACGAACGCGGAAAAGTTCTCGACCATCACCCGGAGCTTGTCGCTTGACACCTTCTCTATTCTGTGCACAGCCCACGATAGAGCTTTTTTTATCTCCATAGTGGTCACAGGTCTTCTGAACACCCTCTTGGGGATTAAAAGGGCTTTCACCTTTCCAACCTTGACCTTTCTCCTATCCCTCTTGATCTTCTCCTTCCTGTCGAAGAGAAGCCTCACGTAGAACTTCAGGGTTCGTACCAATTCGTATATGAGGAGCCCCGCTAGAGCCAGATCCTCCTCCCTCTCCAACCTGGCAAGCAGGCTCTGAAATGTCTCCTCGAGGTGCTCAGGAGTGGACATCCTCTAACCTCACCGCGATCGGTTTGCTCGATCCGTCTGACATGGTAATTCCTATGACGTAGTCCGCCTCGCTCAGAGTCTCCTTCTTCAGGGTTACTATTATCACCTGAGCCTTCTCAGCGAGCTTCTTGACCATATTGGCGTACTTGGAGCAGTTCACTCCGTCGAGCATCGAGTCCGCCTCGTCGAAGAGGTATATCGCTGATGGACGGACCTCCTGAGCTGCCAAGATAAACGCCAAGGCTATCAAGCTCTTTTCTCCCCCTGAGAAGGCATCTATATCAACGGGCTTCTTCCCCGGGACCGTGACCTCCATCATCAGGCAGAGCTTTCCATCCACCTCGACCAGTTTTAGATCCCCACTCCACCCCAGAAGCTCTCCGAGCTTCCTGTTGAAGGCCTCCCTCAACGACCTGTACTTCTCGGAGAACTCCTTGTTCTTCTTCTCCTCCCACCTGTTTATGGCCTCCAAGGCCTTTTCCCTCTTATCTAGAGCCTTGTTGAGAAGATCTCTGAGCTCCTCACATTCCTTCTTTATCTCCAAGTACTTGACCTCGGCGTTCGGATCCACCCCTCCGAGAAGCCTCAATCTGGCCTCCAGAACCTCCAGATCCCTTCCCGGGTCATCGGAGGAGGCAGGTTCCACGCCCTCAAGCTTCTCGAGTTCCTCCTCCAGCCTCTTCAGCTCAGCTTTTATCTCTCCCTTTCTTTCTGATAACTCCGATAGCCTCGCCATTCTCCTCTGTCTCTCCTCCAGGGCCCTCCTGTACCTTTCCCTGAGCGTGTAGACCCTGTTCCTAGCTTCCTTCAGTTTGGCCATGATCCCCTCCATGTCGGGGAGCTTCCTCACTTCGGATTCCAGCTCCTCGATCTTGGAGAGCATTTCCTCCCTCTCCTTGATCAGACCGTTTATCTCCTCCCTTACCCTGTTCAGCTCGGATGTCAGATCGTCTGAGTCCCTCCTATCTATGAATATGGTTCCGTCCCTCAGGAGGATCTCCCCGTCAAGGGAGACGAACTTGTACTTTCCGAGTAGGTTTCGAGGAACCTCTCCTATGTCCCTGACCAGCACATAGTCGCCGAACATCAGATCGACCAGTTTCGAGTAGTTCTCGTCGTAGAGGAGGAAGGAAGTGAGGAAGCCCATTCCAACATCGGGTGGGGGTTCCCCGTGCTTCTTAGGCCTGATCACATCGAGAGGGATTATTCTTATCGAGATCTTCCTGCCCTTAAGCTTGGAGATCATCCTGAGCGCGTCCTCATATGTTTTGACGACGACGTCGTGCAGTCTTCCTCCCCCAGCAGCACGGTAAGCGACCTCATATCCCTCGACCGGTTTGACCAGATCTCCCACAACACCTAGGAAGCCGGGGTCGTTGACTATCTCCGGAGGAAGCTTCCTCTGATGATAGCTCGCTAGGATTTCCAGCGACTTCCTCTTCTCGGAGATCCGTGCCTCGATCACTTTAAGCTTTGATCTCAGAGATTCCAGCTTGCTTTTCCTTTTTTGGGATTCTCTAAGCTCTGACAGGTCCTCAGAATTTTCCAAGAGTTCTAATTCCATTTCCGCCTGCTTTAACTCTCTTTCAAGCGGGGTCAAATCCTCAACCTCCAGTTCGACTTCCTCCAAGGCCTTGAGGTGCTTCATCAGGCGTTCTTTTCTCAGGAGGAGGAACTGTTTCCTTAGAGAGTCTCTCTCCCTCTCCAACTCCTTCTTCTTTCTGAGACGTCTCACCTCCTCCTCGGCCTCCTTGAGGGCCCTCTCCCTGTACTCGAGAACTGCTTTATGCTCTGATATCACTTTATCTATCTCTTCGAGCTCCCTCAAGGCCTCTTGCTTCTTGTTCTCATATTCAATGATCCCGCTCATCTCCTCCAAGAGCTGTAACCTCTCACGAGGGGACATCTCTGCTATTCTCGTTATGTCTCCCTGAGAGACTATGCAATAGGACCCTAAGCGCAATCCCACGCTTGAGAGCAATAGTTCGACCTCAGAGGCCCTCTTAACTGATCCATCAACTCTGTATACGCTCGTCCCATTCCTTCTTATCTCTCGGCTTACATGGATCCTTCTATCTCCGTGTCTAACGACAAGTGTTACCCTTGCCCTGTCAGCGCCCTTTCTGATCAGTCCGCTGAGCCTCTTAGCCCTCAGGGATCTGGCTCTCTCCCCCAGCACAAAAGTTATGGCGTCCATCACGTTGGACTTGCCGGCCCCGTTGGGACCGGTTATCGCCACAAGCCTGCTTGGGAAGACAATTTTTGCTCTCCTGAAGGACTTGAAGTTCTCCAGCCTTACCTCCTCTATAAACCCCAGCATGGGAAACTACCTTATCAGGGCCGTTACCTCCTCTAACGTGGAGAGGCAGTTTTCCAGCATCCTGTCCGATCCTATCTTATTCTCTATTTTTAATACTTTCTCCATCTTGGCCTTGGTGACGGGCTTCCTCACGCAGGCGGTGAGGCTGCCGCACTCCTGATAACACTTTCTGGTGGATATCTCGTACGTCCCTATCCTCCTGGCGAGCTCGGCTATTTCGTTCTTATCAAATGAGATCAGCGGCCTGTATATCGGGAAGCTGGCCGCCCTATCTATCACGTACAGGTTGTCCAGCGTCTGAGAGGAGACCTGTCCCAAGCTGTCTCCCGTCACTATTCCCTTGGCCCCAACTCTCCTAGCAAGCTCGCTGGCCACCCTGACCATTATCCTCCTCTCGAGCACGTAAGCGTGCCTGAGCGCCTCCTTTCCGAAGGATGTGAGGTCGTAGTCTGCCCTGTAAACGAAAGCTCTCATCCTCTCCCCGACGTGCCACTCCCTCAGAACTTTGAACACATCGAAGAACCTTCTAAGACCTTCGGGGGCTAGGGGAGACATCGCGTAAAGGGCGACCACGGAGCATCCCCTCTTCATCATCATCCAAGAGGCGACGGGGGAGTCGAGCCCGCCGGATATCAGGCAGACGACCGTGCCTGCCGTTCCGAGGGGGAGACCGTCCGGCCCCTTTATTCTGTCCCAGTCCGTGTAGAAGTATGTTCTGTTCCCCCTTATCTCTATAAAGAGCTCTACATCGGGGTTTTTTAGGTCTATCTTTCTATCCACAAGCTCTCCGACCTTACGAGCCACATCTATGCTTTTGTAGGGGTGTTCTCCCACTCTCCGAACTCTAACAGCGAAGGTACTTCCTTCAGGTATCCAGTCGCTGTAATTTCTCTTTACAAACACGAGAACTTCATCTAGGTCGGAGCTATCGAGTACTGTTACCCTTGAGGCCCAAGCAACCCCAAATATTCTCCCGAGAGCTCTCAGGGAATCGTCAACGTCGTCGACCTCGAGCGCAAACTTTGCCCCCAAGTTCCTGAAGGTTCTCACCTTCACAGCTCTCTTTATGTTCCTCCTCAGTTTTCTCTCGAAGGCCCTCCGAACGGGTGTTGATTTCAGCGATATCTCGCCCGCCAAGGAGACCAAGATGTTCTCCATCCCAACCTAGAAAAAATCAGAGGACGGGACTATAAAAGGTAACATAGGCGCGCGAGGAAGCGGCTTCCTCAGATGCCGAGGAGCCTTCCTATTATTATACAGATAAAGACCACGGCCAGGTACGGACTGGCGAACTTGAAGAGCTGTTTGGCCACCTCGCGCCTAGGATCCCTCGAGAACTTCCACATAACCCTTATCGAGAAGGCGGTGAGAAGCGTCGAGACCACGAGGGTGAACAGCGTGGCGTACTGTAAGGCCGTCATGACCATGACCACGGCTTCTAGCAGGACGAGGCTGACCATTATGAACTTTGCCGTCCTGACAGGTCCTACAACGACTGGAAGCATTGGGACCCTGGATTTCTTATAATCCTCCAGATAGTAGATGGAAATGAACCATATGTGCATGGGTATCCACAGGAAGACCAGTAAGAAAGCGAGCAGGGCTCCTGGGTCGAAGCATCCAGTTCTCGTTAGCCATCCACCCATGGCAGGCATTCCTCCAGCCACTCCACCAAATATTATGTTCAAAGGAGTTTTTCTCTTGAAGTAGAGTGTGTAAACGAATATGTCGAACACGAAGCCGAGCAGTATCGTTATAAACAAGTAGAAGCTAACCGTCAGGCTGAGAGCGAGACCGGTGGTGTAGACCGCTAGGCCATAGGCCAGCGAGATCGGTGGGTTTAACCTCCCAGCGGGAAGAGGTCTTTCCTTTGTTCTGTCCATGAGGGCATCTATGTCTCTGTCGAAGTACATGTTCACGGCGGTGGTTCCACCGACTGCTAGCACCTCAGATATGAACAGGAGAGCCGCTGTCCTCAGGCTCCAGCTCTGAGCTGGCGCGGCAAAATATGAGGCTACCGCTGTAAAAACTAGCAAAGCTGTCTGTTTCAACTTGAGAAGCTCAACGAAGTCTTTTACGGTCATCGTCTGCATAGTGACACCGGCTCAAGATAAACTTGAGCCTCGTGCGCTCTGTCGAGGTCAACATCACCTGACGGAGAAAGTCCCATTTTTGGGCCTGTACAAACAGGCTGGATCCTCCCCTAACGGATCGCCTTCCTCGGCGTACGCCCTTGACCTGGATCCACCGCATATATCCTTATACTCGCAGTAGCCACACCTCCCGTTGAACTCGCCCCTTCTTATCTTTACTAGCAGCTCGTCATGACGGTAGATATCTATCAACTCCCTGCTCCTGACATTTCCCAAGGAAAGGGGCAGAAATCCGCTTGGGTAGACGTCCCCCTCGCTCGAGACGAATATGATCCCCTTCCCGTCCCTAGTCCCGAAGGTCATCGCCCTCGCCCTTGAGAGAGGAGGCGGACCGAGGACCTCCCTCAACTTGTCCCTGAGCTTTTCATAGAGATGTGATGTCCTCTTGATCCCTCTGCTCCTCTCCAAGACAACTCTCCTGAAGAAAGGCCCCTCCACTGTTCTTATTATCGGACCGTAGAGTGATGCCTCGTAGAGGAAATTCATGACATCCTCATACTCCTGAGGAGTCAAGTCCTCGGATTCCAGCTCGAGCCCACGTCCCACCCTGACCAAGAAGAACAGCTCCCACGCTTGGACACCCAGCTCAGCTATCCTCCTCAGGATGAGCGGGAGTTCAAGCACGTTTCTCCTGATCACTATTGTGTTTATCTGTACTCTCATCCCTGCCGATCTCAGCTTCTTTATCGTTTCTATTGTCCTCAGGAAGTGCCCCTCAACCCCCCTTATCTCGTCATGGGTATCCGACACTCCATCCAGGCTTATAGAGACGGATCTCACGTGCCTCCTTATCTCATCGATGGACCTGTCGAGAAGCTCCCCGACTGTTGGAGAGAGGGCTTTGGGAACATTTGTCTTGGACAATACGCTCCACAGATCCCTTCTCTTCAGCGGATTTCCGCCAGTGGTCACTAGCAGGGGTAATGGCTCTCCAAAAAGCTCTAGTGATCGGACAAACCTTTCAGCCTCACTGGTGCTGAGCTCTCCCGGCGGCGGTTCCTCTATGGCCTCAGCTCTGCAATGGCGACATCTGAGCTCACAGGCCTTTGTAGCCTCCCAGAACACAAGTATTGGTCTTTTGTTTAGATCTATATGCCTGCTTCCCTGCGTACTATCTCCTCCGCTATCTCTTTGGCCCTTTCAACGTCGGAGAGAGCTGTTCTCCTGACCTCCTGGTTCTCGTACACCACGTGATAGAGTCTCATCCTTACCCTGTGGTCCTTTATGTGCTCCTTCATGTATCTCTTTATATGCCCCATGACCTCCAACAGCGAGTGTATGTCCCCCTGCTCATCGAGGTAGGAGCATAGCCTTTTGACCGCGTCTCTACTGATCAAAGTGCTGAGTCCCTCCGTCGTCACCGCCACACGAATTTTCCCAGATCTACACTCTATCGGCATCACTACCTGCGTCCTCTCAGCGCTTGTGGAGAGATTGAGAAGCTTTCTCTCCCTGCGTGAAATCGAGATCACCCTTTCCTCGTATTCGGGAATAGGTGGTCCGGCGTAGACGACCAGGTCACTCCACTTAACGAGCTCCTCCAATTTGTCCGACATGAGATCTCCCTTTATCAGATCTACCTTCCCGGAGGATGAGAATTTAGCCAGCTCGTCGCTGAACTCCAAGCTGAGAACCTTCACTTCAGCCCCCGCATTTATCCATCTCCTAGCTTTCTGCGTTCCTTCCCTGAGGCCCCCTATCACGAGCACCCTGAAGTCGTTAGCCTCCACGAACATAGGAACCCTCAAAAAAATTCACCCCATCAACAGGGACGCCTGATAATAAACGCTTTTACTGTTGAAATCGATATCTCAACGAGATCTCATTCACAGGAAGGAAGCACTGGGGATCGTCACCGTAAATATCTCCGGTCAGGTGGAAAGCCCTAACTCTGTCTCCTCCACCACAGTATTCCTTGAAAGGACATCTGGAGCATTTAGGACCTCTGAGCAGAGGGGCCGGGTCCGTGAATATGGGATCCATTCTCGAGAGCATGTTGTTCAGGGGCTCCTCCAGCGCATTTCCCAAACTTATGAAGTCCACGAACTGGCAGGGATGGACCGATCCGTCTGGATATATTGAGATCATTCTGCGCCCACAGCCTCCCTGGTTTCCGATCAGTTCGAGGAACGATCTAAACTCTTTCTCATCGCTCGACAACTTCCAGGCCACGTAGATACCGTCGAAAGGTCCTAAGGTTGTCTCTATCTCAACCTCACCAGCATACCTACCCGCCAGCTCGATGAGCTGATCCATCAGCCTGAAGTAGGATTCGGGAGTCAGATACCAGCTCCTGCTCAGCTCTCTGGCCCTCCCAACCGCTGAGAGATGGTAGAAGGTAATCCTCTCAGCGCCTATCTCGTGAGCGAGTCTCACGACAGCAGGAGCCTCTGTCCAGTTCTGTTCCGTCAAGGTCAGGCGGAGTCCGGTGGGAATCCCCTCCCTGACGCAGTTCTTAACGCCCTCGATAGCGGATCTGAAGGCCCCCTTCACTCCCCTGAACTCATCGTTCCATCTCTCGTCAGAGCTGTCTATGCTTATTCCTACATAGATAAATCCAGTTCTCCGAAGCTTTTTCGCCACTTCGCGGTCTATCAGTGTTCCATTAGTGCTGAGAGCCAGTTTTATTCCGCGAGATCTGATCATAGAAGCTACCTCAAACAAATTCTCCCTTACGAGAGGTTCGCCTCCGCTCAGGATCACCAAAGGTGGGCTGAGCTCGGCTATTCTCTCGACCACTTCGAGCGTCTCAGAGTCGTCGAGCTCTGATCCGTAGCCGGACCCGGCATCCATGTAACAGTGGGAGCATCTAAGATTGCACCTGTTGGTTATGTTCCATGTGATGACAGGTCTCATCGTAGAACTGAACTTGCTGGGTCTG
The DNA here is from genome assembly GCA_964525965.1 of uncultured Nitrososphaerota archaeon. Lineage (GTDB taxonomy): Archaea > Korarchaeota > Korarchaeia > Korarchaeales > Korarchaeaceae > Methanodesulfokora. The sequence goes on along the minus strand of CAZGKA010000053.1, from coordinate 2,215 downwards.
CCCAATCCGAACTTTCCCTTTATCCTGAACGAGGTCGTGCCCCTGCCGGTTACCATGACAGAGATGGGTATCATCTTACCACACCGGGCTTGAGGTTTTTCTCGCTGGGGACGATCACCAGGTCAGTGGAGATCCTAGAAAGTTTATCGAGAGGCTCCTCTAAGAGTTTTGGATCTACAGCGTGGAGAACGCAGTAACTCCTGTAGGGCCACTCTCGGCCGATCGGCTCCCTAAGGACCACATGCGTCGCCTCCGGGACCTCGGTGCATATCCTCTCACATGTGCGGTTCGGATCCCCGGAGTTCAGCATCACCATGAAGTTGACCTTAAAGTTGAGCTTCTCCCCATCAAGCGCCGCCCCATAGTCCGTGAGAATTCCCTCCCTGAGAAGATTTTCCGTGAGGCTCAGCAGATCATCTTCGCTAATGCCGAACCTTTCGGCGATCTCGAGAAAAGGCCTGCTCACCAAGGGGAGGATCCTCAAGGATTTCAGCACCTCGGGATCTAGGCCCAGGTCCTCGGGTGGCGGTATCTCCTCGGGAAGCATGCCCGGGAGGCTTCTCGAGACACCCCTCCAGAGGTCGAACTTCACGGCCAGCTTGTACGTCCTCATCGATCTCAACACGATATGGTCTGTCAGATCATATCGGGATAGAATTTCCTTTATCTCGTCTAGGGCTCTACGACCCTTCACCACGAACCACATGTTGTAGTGATGTCTCCTCAGATAGTTGTGTGAGACCGAGCTCCTCCTCAGGAGCTCCTCCTCGAGGAGGGAGCTCACATGATCCTCCGCCCTCACAGCCACAAGATAGGACTCCTTACCCTCCGCGCGATAGCTCAGATAAGCCCCGACTCTTTTTATAACTCCGCTGGTCTTGAGCCTCCTCACCTCCCGCAGGAGATCCTCCTCATCAACCCGGAGATCGGATGCCAGATCTGCGAAAGGCGTCCTCGACACAGGGAACCTGTACTGAAGCGCCATAAGGATTTCTCTGGTCTTCTCCTTGAACATCCTCCTCGGATCCTCGACAACTTTTTTATCTCTTATAAATTAGTTGCTGTTGGATCAGGCATGCGAAAAGTGGCCATACTGATGTCTGGAGGAGGGGGGACGAGGCTCTGGCCCCTCAGTCGGGATGATTATCCGAAACAATTCATCAAAATGTTTGATGAGAAATCACTGTTCCAAGAGTCCCTCGAGAGGGCGGTCAAGCTCGTGGGGTTGGAGAACGTTTACTTGGTCACGCACGAGAAGTACTATTACCACGCACTTAACCAAGCGGAGGAGGTGAAACTTAACCTTCGCGAGGAGAACGTCCTGAGGGAGCCTGAAAAGAGGAACACAGCACCAGCTCTTCTCTACTGCCTGACCAGGAAGTTCGAGGATGATGTAATTGCCTACGTTATGCCCTCGGATCACGTGATAAGAGATGAGGAGAAGTTTCTATCCTGCATGGAGAGAGGGGCTGAGGCGGCCGCCAAGGAGTACCTGGTGACCCTGGGGGTGGAGCCCAGATACCCCACCAGTGCCTACGGTTACATCTTGCCGGGGGAGGAGCTGTTCGACGGAGTCAGCAAGGTCAAGCGCTTCGTGGAAAAGCCTGAGATCGAGCTTTCCAAGAGGTTGATAGATGAGGGGGCTCTCTGGAACAGCGGGATACTCATAATAAGAAAGAGAGTCTTTGAGGAGGAAGCTAGAAAGTTCATACCGGACGTCTACGAGAAGTTCCTGTCCGAGGACGACATAAATAAGATCTACTCGGAGGTTCGGGCCGTATCCATGGAGTATGGGGTCATGGAGAAGACCTCGAAGGCTGCCGTCGTGAAGGCCTCCTTCTACTGGAACGATGTGGGAAGCTTTGATAGCCTTTACGATGAGCTCCCCAAAGATGATGAGGGGAACGGCTTCAGGGGAAGGATAATAGCCAGGGAATCCTCCGAGAACTTGGTAGTGAGCAACAAGCTGGTGGCCCTGATCGGGGTCAGGGACCTGATAGTCGTGGATACAGAGGATGCCATGCTCGTGCTTCCGAGAGGCGAATCTCAGAAGGTCAGGGAGCTCACCAAAGATCTTCTGTCCAAGGGGCTAAGCGAGGCCAAGCACCACGTGACCGTGTATCGTCCCTGGGGCAGCTACACGCTTCTGGAGCAGAGAGACCGGTACAAGGTGAGAAAGGTTGTTGTCAGGCCGGGGAAGCGCCTCAGCCTACAG
>CAZGKA010000052.1:0-10555 GCA_964525965.1 uncultured Nitrososphaerota archaeon | reverse complement strand
TGATGTAGTACCACACGACCAGCGAAAAGCCAAAGACTATGAGAGAGACGATCACCCTGAGAGTTGCATATACAATCTCCAAGAAGCCCCCTCCGTAGAAACCTGTGAAGGGAAGGATCATCACTTTTATCAGGATCAAAGCCAGCAGCACGAGCCCCCATCCGGAAAAGACGAGGAAGATCCCTAGAGCAAACCCCCTATCCATGAGTTACCTCGCCCCCCTTTTAGAGGAACGTGAGAAGCAGAGAGATTATGCTCAGGATCCCCGAGATCAAGGTCAGCACCAGAAACTCCCTTACGATCTCGTATTCTCTTTTTGGTCTGTCGGATGTGAGTATAGCTATTATGGTCATAGGCGCTTTCTCGTCAGGATTAGCTCTTATCAAATCTCCTTCCAATAGAGTAGGCCTCCTCTCCATCTCCCTTCTCTCCCTGAACCCCCCAACGCTGTATATGATCATGAATCCGGTAATGAAGAACGGCAGCATTGAGATCACCAAGAACATCTCCAAATTCGATGCTGTGGCGATGCCAGCCAGGGAAGCTCCTACGAACATCGAGCCAACGTTTCCACCGAAAACCTTAGCGGGATATTTGTTGTACCAATAGTACGGAAGAAGGGCAGCAATGAATGCGACCAAAACGGGAATAAGCTGGTATTTTCTCGTTAAGATCAGCCCAGGAACCATGCTAAGTGCCACAACGATGACGCTGGAAGGCATCATCCCGTTGAGGGCATCAGCCATGTTGGTGGCATTCATTATGACGGCAAAGAAGACCAGAATTAACGGCCAGTAGACGAAGTACATGCGAGCGTGACCTATGAGGGGAAGGAAAGGGCGAGGGCTTAAACATCCTGAGATCACCAGAGGGAGCGCTGCTATGGACGATATAAGCGGCTTAATCTTACCTCCCAAGTTTAGAACGTCATCGAGCAAACCTATTAACCCGCCTAGAGACGAGGTAGCCATTAGTGCTGAGAAGAGAATAGAGCTTTGAGGAAGAAGCGCTGCTAAAACACAGATGGATGATATGAAAGCTAGAAGGGGTCCTATCCCAACGCGTTCCGGGATCTTGGGTTTATCTGGTTTATGTACGTCGGTTCCAGTTATCCCAAGTTCCAAAAACCGGTTTTTCAGTGCTCTAACAAGCAGAAAAGAGGCAATAAAAGCTAGAACTGCGGAAGATGCCGAGGCTACGGCGAGGTCCACATGAGTTCACCTTTTTAATATCACGCTCGATCTGATAGAGATGCTCCCACTGATCATTATAACGGTGATGGCTGCAGTACCGGCAGTTGCTCTAGCATTCGATGCCTTCTGGATCGGATTCTCTCGTAAGAAGACTTCTCTCATGTCTCTCGATCTCCATAAGCCTAATAAGATACTCGCAGCCAAGATAGGTGGGCTCCCTAACTCCTTCACTCTCACCGCGTCGATTATATCGCTGTATCTGATCTTCAGGGATCCCCGCTTTTGGTTTGTGGGAATGATCTCATTAACAGTTTCATTAATAGGAATAATAGATGACTTCGCACCTCTGGGCAACCTGGAGAAGATCCTGTTTGTGGGCTTCCCCTTCCTCATGCTGAGCAGAATCGCCCATCCCATCGATGCTCTGGTTATCACGATACCGGCGAGTCTATTCCTAATAATTGCTTTTTTGTTCGGCACGTTCGCTGGAAATGCCACGAACATCTTGGCTGGTTTTAATGGACTAGAAGTTGGACTCTTCGTCATAGCTTCTTTCTTCTTGCTGCTCATATCCGTTCTAATTGGAAATACCACGGCCTCTCTGCTGCTGCTCTTAGGAATACTTTGTTATGTCCCTCTGCTGGTGTTCAACTGGTATCCTGCTAAAGCATTCCCGGGAAACGTATCTACCCTTCAGATGGGTGCTTTTCTAGCTTCTGTGGCTCTAATCTCGTGGGAGGAGGTGTATCTGGCTGTGATAATGGTTCCCTATCTAATGGACTTTCTCTTGAAGGTTGTAAGTTGGGGGAAAACCTCCCAGAAGGTGCCATCCAAGGTAGGAAGCGATGGTCTACTGAATCCTCCTCCAAATATGTCCCTTCCAGCGTTAATCCTCCGCCTGAGGAGAATGAGTGAAAAAAGGCTGGTGATCTCGCTATACTCTTTAGAGATCTTCTTCTCACTTTTGGCGGTTGCTCTTCTTTTTGTACATTCTCCAGCTTAAAATAGGCCTTCGCGAAGCATTCACCTCGTCCAGCTTGTCCACGGAGGTTTCATGCGGTGCACCCAGAACCAATTCCTTGTCGACCTTGGCCTCCTCGACGACACGTCTCATGGCCTCTACGAAGTTGTCTAAGTCATAAGGGCTCTCACATTCTGTAGGCTCTATCATTAGGGCCTCCTTGACTATTAGTGGGAAGTACATTGTGGGTGCATGAACGCCGTAGTCCAATAGTCTCTTGGCGACATGCAGGGCCGAGACACCATATCTCCTCTTCAGCTCCTCTAAACTCACAACAAACTCGTGTTTGCAGGGTCTTCCCTTTCCAAACTCCAGCTCGACACCCTCAATTTCTAATAGCTTCCTCATTACATAATTTGCGTTGAGAACAGCTATTTCAGAGACCTTCCTGAGACCCTCTCCTCCAAGGATCTTCAGATAAGCCCACGCCTTAACGATCACTCCGAAATTACCGTAAAACGATCTCACCCTCCCTATCGTCCTCCTGACGCCGTAATCCAAATAGTATCCTCCTTCCGGCCTTTTACGTACCACAGGAACTGGCAGATATTCCTTGAACTCGTCAACTACACCGACCGCTCCAGCCCCAGGACCCCCACTTCCGTGAGGAGCTGAGAAAGTTTTATGCAGATTTAGGTGGGCGATATCTATCCTCATGTCGCTCAGGAGAACTCTCCCCAGTATGGCGTTGAGATTGGCTCCATCGTAGTAGACGTATCCGCCGGCGCTGTGTATTATGTCTGCAATTTCTAAGATATCCGTCTCAAACAGACCCAATGTGTTAGGGTTCGTTATCATTATGCCCGCTGTTCTCTCTCCGACGGCTGCTCTCAGTGCACCAAGGTCGACGAGGCCTTCCTCATTAGGCGGAATCCTGATGACTTTAAAACCGGCCATGGCGGCGCTGGCGAAGTTAGATCCGTGTGCTGACTCCGGTATCAACATCTCATCCCTCTTCTCACCCAGGTCTCTTATTTTGGCTTTCATCATCAAGACACCTGTTAGCTCGCCATGAGCTCCTGCAGCTGGTTGTAGTGAGAAGTGAGGAAGTCCAGTTACCTTCGAGAGCATCTCGCTGGTCTCATAAATTATCCGAAGAGCACCCTGAACGGTGTCCTCTGGCTGATAGGGGTGAATCCAAAGTACGTGAGGGTCCTTAGAGAGTCGTTCATTTATCTTCGGATTGTACTTCATCGTGCAGGACCCCAGCCAGTAGGGTCCGCTGTCTACTCCGTAGTTCATCTCGGCTAATCTAGAAAAGTGTCTAGATATCTCAGCTTCGGTTAAGCCAGGAAGGTCAAGCTTCTTTCTGGTATCCAGCCTTGATAAGATGCTCTTAGCCTTACTAAGGATCTCCTCCTCCACATGGATTTTGTAATACCCCCGTCTGCCGTTCGCTAACTCGAATACGGTGGGCTCAAGAACTCCCTCTCTATATGACCATCTGGCCTGTCGGAACCCCCTCATCACGAAACCCTCCTCAACGCGTGAACCAGCAGGTCCAAATCATCCTTGCTGTGGATCTCCGTGGTGCAGAACAGGGCAGAGTTTCCTAGTTCCCTGAATTTCTCCCCAAATCTGCTCAGGGGCAATCCTCCTATGATCTTCATGCTCCTGAGCTGTGAGTTCACAACGTCCCAGTCCAAAGAACTACGCACCAAGAACTCCCTGAAGTGCACCTGATCGAAGACCGGAGACTCGAATTTGTCCAGAGAACCTATTTCTTCGATCAGGTACTGGGTGTTTCCTATGATCTTCATGCAAATATTTCTTAACCCCTCAGCCCCCATCAAGGAGAGGTAAACAGCCGCCCTTATCGCCATCAATGATTCATTGGTTGTTATATTGGAAGTGGCCCTCTCCTGTCTTATATGCTGCTCTCTCGTCTGGAGGGTCATTACATATCCTCTGACACCGGACTTACTCCACGTCATACCTATCAATCGACCGGGCATCTGTCTAACTAGGCGAAGATCCCATTTAGCAGCCATTATGCCTAAGGAAGGACCTCCGAAGGAAGGATAGCTTCCTAGATGCTGTCCCTCGCCCACAGCTATATCCGCTCCACACTCTCCCGGCGGCTTAAGTATGCCGAGGCTCAACGGATCCACTCCCATAACATACAAGGCACCTTTGGAGTGGGCCTTTTCGCCAACCGCCTCAGCTTCATCCTCAACCACGCCGAAGAAGTTAGGGTTCTCCAAGTATACCATGGCTGTGTCGCTGTTCGGATCTAGGGAATCTAACAGGACGGTGCCTCTTTTTTTATCGAAGCTGTAGGTTCGGATCCTGCCCCCCGCTCCAAATAAGTAAGTTCTGAGAACTTCTAGCCTTTCCGGATGCATGTTCTCCGGGACCAGGATCTCCTTCCTCTTGGTTATCCTCATGGTCATGAGGGCTGCCTCAGCCAAAGCGGTTGACCAGTCATAGTGGGAAGCATTAACTACATCCATCTCCAAGAGCTCTGCCATGAGGGACTGGTATTCAAAAATTGCTTGGAGGGCCCCCTGAGAGATCTCTGCCTGGTACGGTGTGTATGAAGTGTAAAATTCCTGCTTGGAGGATACCTCGTCGATCACAGCGGGCACGTAGTGAAACCAGCACCCTCCTCCGAGGAAAAACTTCCACTTCCCTAGACAGCAGTTCTCTGATATAATGCGCCTAAACACTTGTTCAACCTCTATCTCGTCATAAGAGGGAAGGTCAGGTGGTTTTTTCTTGATCAGGGATTGAGGAATGTCCGAAAACAGGGGATCAATATCCTCAAGGCCTAGAATCCTCAACAGCCTCCTCTCAATTGATATATCTGAGTTTGGCAGCCACCACATAGAGGTCGTTAAAAATTGATGTGAGAAACGTTTAAAGAAAGATCCTCCAAGTCAGGCCCCTTGATGAAGTCAGTGATTGAACTTTGGCGGACCGGAAATGCATCTATTTGATCAAAAATTCATGATTCTTCTTGGAAATACATATGGTTTTTATATCTAAAAAGTTTTCAGAAAACTTTTCTGGGGAATCCATGCGGATTCACTTCTTAGAATACTCGTTTCCCGCGCAGATTAACTCTTAATTGTTAAAAGATTTATATACTCAAATCGACGGACGCAAGATGTTTGCGTTTCCTTTCGACAACTTGTTCTGGAGATACCAAAATCACAAAAAATAAATACATCTTTTAGACTTCTCTTCTTAGAAACTGAAAATATCAATTAAAATGGAGGTGTTTTCGGTATGGTAATCGTATCCCTGCACATTCCCTCCCAGCTTGCTGAGAAGCTTGACAAGATAGTGAGGCAGGGAGGGTATACAAGTAAGAGTGAGGCCATAAGAGACACAATTCGCCTGCTGCTTAGGGAATATGAGAAGAATGTGGCTCTTTTGCATGAGGAAGAGATTATAGAGGAGGTGGCAAGATGAGCGGGGCATTTGACTCGTTGGAGTTCAGGGCTAAGAAGAAGAACAGGGGAGAGGAACTCCTCGAGATTTTAAAAGGGATGTCCAATCGGGACAATGGTAGCGGACACCGTGATGAAGATGACATTATCGGGAGCGATATATATTCCTCCATAGATGAGACGAGATACGAGCTCTATCGCCCGATCGATCTGGTAGACGATAGCGCTAACATAGTTATTGTCGGAGTGGGAGGAGCTGGATGCAACATGGTGAACACCCTCTACGAGCTGGGCGTTGTGGGCGCCAAACTTATAGCCATAAACACTGATGAGAAGCACCTCAGGAGAATACATGCGGATAAGAAAGTTCTCATAGGGAAGTCCATAACCAAGGGCAACGGCGCCGGCGGTTCTCCCGAACTAGGCAGGGCATGCGCCGAGACCGATGCTTCCCTAATAGCCGAGGCCCTTGGAAATAATCCAGAACTCGTGTTTATAGCTGCCGGAATGGGGGGAGGTACTGGAACCGGAGCCGCTCCCGTAGTTGCGAAGATATCCAGCGACAAGGGAGCTAAGGTGATGGCTGTCGTCACTCTTCCTTTCAAGAACGAGGGAAGACTTAAGATGAAGATAGCCAAGGACGGGATAAAACATCTAAGAAAATATGCTCACTCCGTTGTCCTGATCTCGAACGAGAAGCTCCTCAACCTTGCTCGCGACATGAATCTCCAGGATGCGTTTAGGGTTGGAGATTACACTCTCGCTGTGATGGTCAAGGGAATAGCGGAGATCATAAACAAGAGGGCGCTCATGAACGTTGATCTTCAAGACGTTAAGAACATAATGGCCTTCGGAGGAGTCTCGGCTGTTGGGATAGGGGAGTCCAGCAGTCCTAGGAACAGGGCTATAGAGGCCGTCAAGATGGCTCTCGAGAACCAGCTCATAGATGTTAACCCTGAAGGAGCTAGGGGAGCTTTAATAGTGGTGACCGGTGGACCTAACATGAAACTGGCGGAGATAGATGAGATAGCCCGTTATGTCACACAGAACATGGATCCTGACGCGTTGATAAAGATAGGTGCCGATGTAGACGAGAACTTCGGTGATAGGATAAGGGTTATCCTCCTGCTCTCGGGGATAAGATCTCAATACATACTGCCGGGGGAACCTAGACCAACACCAAAGGACGTTCTCTCAGCGACGCCCTTCTCTCCCTCCGTCCCCAGCTCAGATGGCGTTCTCGAGATGATAGAAGAAATTCTCGGAGGGCCCTACGTCGTCAGGCTGTGATTCTCACCTAATCCTCATCATTTTTTCCTCTCTGTAACCGACGAGCACTCTTATGTAGCCCCTGAATCTGCGGTTCAACTGTTCTCCTAGATCAACTCGTAACTCCCTGATTTTGGAGAGCTTTCTCGGAGTGGCCACGACGATCAGGTCCTTGAGGGTGACCCTCCTCAGGACCTCAGGTCCTATCTGCTGGTTACCGCGCCCTAGAAGGAAACCCGATCCCCCTATAGGAGATAGCACGAGCTTCACCGGTAGGTTGTACTCACTAACTATCTTGGATAGGGTTTCACGGTCGACATCTCTGCCCACAAGCCTCCCATCAAGCAGGACGTCAACTCCCAGCAACGTCTTGTCGACTCCCAACTCCCTAGCTATAACACTGACGGTCGTTCCAGGTCCAAGAATGTAAATTGTATTTTTATCAAAAAACTCCTCCTTGAAGTACTTGGCTATGGCCCGCATGTCAGCCTCCTCATCACTCGAAGAAGGGGACTTCGATCCCTGAATCATGTTTCCCGAGGACAGCACGCGCATAACCCCGTAGAGCCTAACACTTAGAACGCCTTTCCTGTAGAGCTCCTCGTCTATATCCAGAACCTCCCCATAAATTATCTGAGTCCTATCCTCCAAGAACTCCGTGATTATGAGTCCTGCCTCCTCTGGAGTGCAAGCAAACACTGAAGAGAAGATCTTAACTCCGCTTGGAACCCCCAGCACGGGAAGGGAATCCCCTATCACATCGTATATGTCTCTAGCCGTTCCATCACCTCCAACAAAAACTAAGGCGTCAATGGATCTCCTTAGGAGCTCACGAACACAAGCCCTGGTGTCCTCTCTGGAGGTGTTCTCCACGGTAGGAATCTCGAGCACCGAGATCTTTCCTTTGAACCCCGCAGTTCTCGCTGGTATCTCCCCCATAATCCCGCGGGGAACCATCAGCGTTAATTTCTCCTGGTTAAGTATCCTTTTTAGCATATCTGACGCCCTCTTAGGGGAGATTGGTCTTAGCCCCCTGTTTTTAGCCTCCTTCCTTATAAGATCGACGTCGTCGGATCCCTTGTAGCCCAAAGGGCCACCCATGCCCGCTATGGGGTTTACTATGAGGCCGATCTTCTTCATGTTTTTTGCCCCAGATAAGGCTCATCATCGAAATATACGTGTGAGGCTCAGGGAGCTTTTCCCCTACGAGGTGCTCAGGGATAACCAGGAGAGACTCGCCAGCCTAGTTCTTGAAGCTTTTAAGAGACGGAAATTCATAGCTGTAGATGCTCCCAACGGTATGGGCAAGACGATCTCAGTCCTAGTGGGGGCGATCTCTTTTCTAATGGAAAACCCATCCCAGAAGGTTATCTATGCCGTTAGGACACATTCGCAGGCAAGACGAGTCTTAGACGAGATGAAGCGCCTTGCCAGCAAGAGGAGGGACGTGAACTACTCTTTTCTCAGAGGAATGGGATCATCGTGCCCTCTTCTCCCGGTCTCCTTGGCTGGAAAATATGCCTCTCTGATATGCTCCCTCATGGTCAGAGAATCGGAATGTAATGTCAATAATTGTCCTTACAGGAAGGCTCTGAGGCGAGCAGAGGAGGCACAGCTGCTGGTGGTCAGTTACCCCTATATATTTGAACCATTCGTCTCAAGAATCCTCCTCTCAACCACGAGGACGCCTCCCCTCCTAATAATGGATGAGGCCCACAACCTGCTCTCCTGCATGTATCGGTTCTACTCCTCCGAATTGGATTTAATGTCCGCCTACGAGGCCTCTAATCTTGTTGGAGGAGATCTAAAGCTTCTAATAGAAGATCTTATCCTTAGGGTCGCTAGGTCCGGGGATGAAGTTATCATACCATTAAATGTAGTTCTAAGCTCTTGGGATCCAGATAGAATCCGAGAGATCTTGTCTGGGGTTGAGAGGAGATTCCGCAGCCAGCGCTCCGTCTACGATACGAGGATCTTTCTTCACAAGCTGTTGTATATGCTGGAGCATCGAACTTCGGAAAAGCTAGTAATTTATGTAAATTCAAAAAAAGCGAATACGGTGATCTCTCCGGTGTCGAGCGAAGGGCTGTTTGAGGACGTGGTGGCCAGCAGGTTCTCCAGCGGTGTGTTCATCTCGGGCACTCTGGGACCTGATTTTTCTGAAGAGGTGGGATACAAAATGGAGTACTCCTCGCTATCATTTAGAAGGCGTGAGAACCTTTATGTACTGCTTACGAAGGGAATCTCCACGGCCTTCAGAAGGAGGTCAGATAAACTGTTTCAGAAAATAGCTACAACCTTAGTTGATATGATAAAGAGCGTGAAAAAGAACGTAGGGATCTTCTTCCCCTCGTATGAGTTCATGTCTAGGGTTCTCTCATTAATTGATATGAGGTCCCTCCATAAAAGATGTTTCGTTGAAAGCAAAGACATGACGGTAAAAGAGTCAAACGAGATGCTCTCTCAATTTAAGGAAAGCTCTAAAGAGGGGGCAGTTCTGTTTGGAGTCCAAAGGGGGAGATGTAGTGAGGGAGAAGACTTTCCCGGAGATTACATGGCGGGCGTTGTCGTGATCGGACTGCCCTATCCTTATCCGGATAAGCTGCTTCTGGCAAGGATGTCCAGTCTCGACAAGAAGGAGATCGGTCGAGGTTACAAGTATTTGATGTTGATTCCAGCCGTTAGAACTTCCGTACAGACAGCAGCAAGAGTCGCTCGTGGCGAGAGGAAGGAAGCATTTATAGTTTTGGCGGACGAACGATTCATGCGAGAAGAGGTGCTTGAGCAGATACCCTCCTGGCTTAGGAACGTAATTCGCCCCGTGATGTGGGAGGAGGTGCCGCTCTTTGCGAGGAGAGTACTTGGATAGGCTCCTAGACGCGGTAACCTCAAAAACAATCCTGCTATATGGATCAGAATCCTCCGGCAAAACAAAGTTAGCTTCAATTATCGCAAAACGGGTCTCCCTCAGTGGAGGGAGGGTGATATATGCTTTCAACTCGCTCTTCAATAGAGAATCCTTTGCTTCGGCTTTAGCTGGAAGCATCGAGAACATCCTCATGGTGGGCTTCAGAGATTTTTCTAGCATCATTCCGCTGTTCGTACGAGCAGCGGTATCCGGTTATGTCATGTTAATAATAGATGAGATATCATCCGAACAACAAGATCCTTGTGAGCTTTCCCTCTCGGTGGCGTTGCTCTCAGAGGTTGCTCGGAAGTTCAACAGGAGTCTCCTCATAATAGTTGATGAAAGTCCAGAAGGTGGCCCGATCTTCCATAAGATCTTCCTCAGGTACGTCGATGAGGTTTTACATGTCCAGCGTCGTAATGGGGAGCTTAGAGTACAGCTTCCCGGAGGGGGACTGTCTCTTCCCCTCGGAGACCTGCTCTTCGGGGAGGGGCGAATTGTTTAAACCTCTCATAGGCTAGTTCATCTTAACTCAAGGAGGGTCCTCCCTTGATGGAGCTGATAGCCGAATCCCTGTGGTACATACTGCCAGCCTACATGTCGAACATGGCGCCTGTCCTCTTGGGAGGAGGGCCACCTGTGGACTTGGGCAAACGGTGGATAGACGGTAAGAGAGTGCTGGGAGATCACAAGACTTGGAGAGGTCTCGTTTCCGGCATGACCTTGGGAACTCTGACCGGAATTCTTCAAGGCGATCCGGTGAGAGGAT
>CAZGKA010000051.1:0-2082 GCA_964525965.1 uncultured Nitrososphaerota archaeon | reverse complement strand
TCTCAAGAACTACGCTCCTCCCCAACGAGCTCACCCCACAGAGATATGAACAACTCCTCTAGGGTAGGAGGCCTGAGCTCCAGCATCCTGGGGATTGGTCCTCCGCTTGACAAGTACTTATGGAGCTTCTCCACAAGCGCCTTCAGATCCTTCGACCTGACGACAAACTCTTCACCATCAAAACTCACATCGAATTCTCTCTCTAGGAATTTTGCCAGCTCTCCGCTTCCTCTGAAGCGCAGGACGTAGGAGTGCATGGTTCTTATCTCATCGATCTCACCTTCTAGGAGCACTTTTCCCCCGCCGATGAGGCATATCCCGTCGCATATCCTCTCAACCTCCGAGAGTATGTGGCTCGATATGAAAAAGGAAGTTCCTCGCTCTTTTCTTATACTTCTCAGGACCTCCAGGAGAATCGACCTCCCCACGGGGTCCAGATTGGCGGTAGGCTCGTCCATGATCACGAGCTCCGGATCTCCGACGAGGGATGAGGCTATGGCGACTCTCTGCACCATTCCGGCGGAATATGTGGATATTTTTCTGTCTAGGTAGTTTTCAATTCCGAGGGCCCTGGAGACCCTCCTAATCTCATCCTCCACCTCCTCAACCCCTTTCATCCTGCACACATGCTCCAAGTACCTCCTCCCCGACGCCCACAAGGGGAGCCTCGGCTTCTCGTGAAGGACGCCCACTCTTTTCAGTACACCCTTGTCCCTCCAAGGGTCGGATCCCATGAGATATGCCTCTCCATCATCTTTCTTGGTGAGTCCGACGAGTATCTTTATGAGAGTCGTCTTTCCAGCTCCGTTAGGGCCTATAAGGCCAGCAATTCCACCCGAAAAGTCGAGAGAAACCCCCTTTAACGCTTCTACTTTAGCGTACCTCTTTCTCAGATCCTTCACCGAGATGAGCTCCATAAGACGCTCCTCCTTTGAACGATCAGGGCCAGAACAGCCAGGATGATCAAGATCAGAGCTATGTACGGAACTAGGTTACTCGGAAGAGGATAGCTCCTCGAACTCTCCTTCATTCCTCTGAACTCCTTTATCAGCTCGAATCCGCGAGAGTCTCCCCTTAAGCCCTCCTTAGCGTCGATTCCCTCTATGATCACGACTCCCATCTTGTACAGGGCGGGATCCACATATATCCCGGTCGAGCTCCCTACGAGCATGCCTTCAGGAGAGTACACATTGCCGATGAGCGGCACCCCCAACATCATGAAGGAGAGAGGTGTGTGAAGGGATCTGTTCTCTGGACCGCTCTGAGCCAGATCCCGCGCCTCCTTAAGAGGTATTGCTCCCATGTAGTACCTCTCCAGCGTGAAGAGCCTTGTCTCGAATTTCCTGTCCATCATGCGAACTTCCCACGTGATGTTCGTTCCAAGCCACTTCATGAGGAACTCCCTCTTGGAGCCGCTCAGTGGATACCTAGCCACGTTTATCCAAGGAACCCACCTCCCGAGGACCTTGCCGTTGTAGCTCACCATCCCGTTGTTGACGTCCAAGGTCAGGTTCATGGACCTCCTCACCGTTATGTTCCCCAAGAAGATCACGCCCACGAAGCTTCCCTCGCCAGCGGGGCCTCCCTTACATCCCTCCCCGCAACTTCCGTTCTCTATCACAACCCTAACGCTGGAGGTGTTCACCCATTTAGCGAAGGATAGATCACCGTTTTTGGCCATTTCAACGTACTTCTTCCCGAGATATGCTATATGGTTGGTTATCAGGGTTAGATTCACGTGAATGAGAGCAAAATTACCCTTCCTACCTACAACCATCCAGCTGTAGAGGACCTTGGTGTAGGCCTCCGTATAATTTACTGCAAAAGCAACCTCAGGAGATATGAGGGCACCATCGCTGAACACGATGGTGCACATGGATCCGTTGCCGCAGAACTTCAGCGTTCCCCCGTATCCGACGGGAAGAACAGACTCTTGAAATATTTTGTTATTAATTCCAAACGAAGATGATAAAAACAGAAAGAAGAGGAGGAAGGGAGCTAATTTAGCCATGAGCCCACCCATGTTCCTAGGGTATGTGTGCATAAGCGACGGTTACGCCCGTAAATCCCCAAGGATCTACC
>CAZGKA010000050.1:0-6193 GCA_964525965.1 uncultured Nitrososphaerota archaeon | reverse complement strand
CCCTGCCTACTTTCGGCGTGGGGGCCGTTCCAGCACCCCACACCTATCCGGTATTAGCCTCAGTTTCCCGAGGTTATCCCGGTCCCCAGGGTAGGTTGACCGTGTATTACTGAGCCGTGCGCCGCCAGGGGCAAGGGCCCCCAGCCGACTCGCATGGCTTAGTCTGAGCCCGATAGGGGTCCCCTCCGGCAGGATCAACCGGTCTCGCGGGAGTACGGCCGCCTTACGCTGTCCTTGCCGCAGGGGGTACCTAGGTTCTCTCGAGCATGAGGGATCCGCTCCTTGGCGGAGCGTTTTCCTCATGCTCACATCAAGCATGAGGAAGATTACTGTCACCGTGGTGGGAACATCACCCTCTCATTCCGATCAGGGGGATACCCCTCACCTCGAGGGTGATGCGCCGGTGACCACGGCAATGTATAACTGTCGGACATCAGTATATAAACGTTTGTGAAGGAACTGCGAGCTTTCAGAGCCCAAGTAGGGCCTCGAGTACCGCTTTTGATGTATGCAACCTGTTTTCAGCCTCATCAAAAGCCCTAGATCTTGGTCCATAAGCTACCTCCTCTGTTATTTCCTGGCCTAAGAACCAAGGCTGGCAGTGCATGACGATAACGTCCGGAGATGCGGCTCTCAACAGCTCAGAGTTCACCTGATAGGGCGGGAAGACTTCTTTTCTCTTGTCTATATCTGAAACACCCATGGAGAACCAAGTGTCCGTGTAGATGACGTGTGCATCCTTAACTGCCTCCTTAGGATTCTCGGTCAGGCTTATCTCAGATCCAGTAAGCTTAGCTAATCTTTCAGCGAACTTAAGATCATCTTCTCTTGGCATATAGCCCTCAGGAGCACCTACTCTGAAGTTATATCCCATGAGAACCGATGCAAACATCAAACTAGCGCAGGTGTTCGCTGAGCCGTCCCCTACAAATGCTACATCAACTTTCCTCTCCCCAAAATTCTCCACGATCGTCATCACGTCGGCTAACGCCTGGAGAGGGTGGTATCTATCGGAGAGTAAGTTTATAACTGGAACGTCTGCCCACCGCGCCAACTCGACAAGGGTGTCATGACTCTTGACCCTAGCTGCTATGGCATCAACGAACCTGCTCAGCACAAGGGCGGTATCCTTCAAAGTTTCTCCTCTGGAGATCTGAAGTGCTTCCTTTGGAAGGTTCAGGAAAACTCCCCCTAGCGAGGAGGTGGCCACGGCAAAGGACACCCTGGTTCTCGTGGACGGCTTCTCAAAGATCCCGGCTACGTGTTTCCCGGCGAGAGGAGCACCAGATACCAGGCCTCTCTTGTGATCCAAGGACCTCAGCACCAAAGCCCTGAACTCCTCGGGTGTTATATCCTTCAGGGTCAAGTAATCACGGCCCCTCAGTCTCCTGAGCATTCTGAGGCTCACGGAAGATCACCCAAAGAATTGGTAAAATTTCAATCCAAAATAAAGTTGACTGCCTCCTCCGGGGAGAAGGGCTTTATATCCTTTATGGAAGTACCTACTCCGAGGAAGAGAACCGGTTTCTTGAGAAAGTAGACCGCTTGGACTGCGGCCACATAACCACCGGCGTCTACCTTCGTCACCACGAGGGCGTCCACGGGGACGACCTCGTTGAACGACCTACACTGATTTATGACATCTGAGCCCGCCAGCCCGTCGACCACCAGAACTTTGAGATCTGGGTTCGAGACCTTAACTATTTTCCTGAGCTCCCCGGCCAGATTTCTGTCCATGGCTCTTCTCCCCGCTGTGTCCGATAGAACCACATCGAAGCCCTTGGATATCGCCTTCGATATGGCGTTGTACACAACGGATGCTGGATCAGCTCCTCTGTCTCCCCTGACCAGAGGGACGGCGACCTCCCTAGCATAACCCTCGAGCTGCTCCAGCGCCGCTGATCTAAAGGTATCCGCCGCTGCTATCAGAGGTTTGTATCCAAGGTCCATCAGGATCTTGGCTGTCTTGACAAGACTCAGGGATTTGCCAACACCGTTAAAACCAAAGAAAAGAAGAACTGCGGTTCCTCTCTCCTCCTTAGCTCTTTCGACAATTTCCCTGAGGTCTAGCTTCCCGACGGATATGGATTCAACGAGAAAACCCTTGAGTTCGTTTCTCACGAACTTCTCAGGGTCCCCCCTAAACTCACGCCCGGCCAAGGAGGAGATCATGTGTTTCTTTATGTCGTCCACGAGCTCGAGAGCTAGACCTCCTTCCAAGAGATCTAGCTCTATCTCAAAAAATATGCTCTCTATATCCGATCTAGAGAGCTTGCCTTTTACTCCTATCTTGCTGGCAACCTTCTTAAGGAGGAGTTTAAGAGGTGCCTTTCTTTGCACCACCGACCCTCTCCGCCGAGATCAGCTGGGCCTCTATCTGACGAAGCTCCACCTGCATCTTCAGGATGTTCTCCTTCACTTCCTCAAGCCTCTTTTTTAGCTCCTCAAGAGCTTCTTCAGGGGACATCTCCACGTATATTCCTGCCCCCACCTGGACAGCGACCTTGTCCACTCTGATCCCATCCATTATCACTGAGAGAAAGCCGCCCACGGGAACCATGACAGGCGCTGTCCCTCCCCTCTCCTTGAGCTTCGTGAAAGTTTCAAGGGTCTCTATGCTCCTGTTCAGATCTGTATAGACCAAGGTGAGCCTGTTGACCTCCTCCAAGAGAACCTGGTACGTATTTCTTAGGGTCACGAGATCCCGCTGGCTCGACATCGGATCACCTTTCTCACTTGTGAGGAGAGGACCTCCTAGACTTTAAAAGCTTCCATTATGACATCGAGCTCGAGGGGAGTTGTCAGAGAGCCAACCGCCACGCCGTGATCGCAGGCCACAAGCCCCAGCTTCACGAACTTGACTCCGTCGTTCACCGTTCCCGTATAGATATCTACCTCGAAGAGTTTCCTCATTCCGCGGAGCTCCTCCTCAGAGGCGGCCGGTGAGACAAGCCCGCCTTTGTTCGTCACAACTGAGAGGGATCCCACCACCGGAATTCCTCCTATCTTCCCTCTGATGACCGGAACCTCTAAAGCCTTCTTTATGAATTCCACATCCTCGTCAGTGAACTTGGGATGCACCAGCGCCCCGTAGTCGTTGGCTAATATTGCGTTCCCCAAGGCGGTTATCTTGGAGTCCAAGACCTCGATCCTCATGTCCATTTTCTCCAGCTCGGAGATCTCCCTCATGCTGGAGATTCCTGGAACCAGAAGTGCGTTGTTGTTCCCGGCTAAGAAGACTCCTAGGAACTCGCTCTCATACACCTGGGCTTTAAATATCTCGAGACCTAGAGTAGAGCAGAGATCTCTCTCCAGAGATTTCTTTATGGTGGGAGGCGCCAGTAGGTACTTACCGACCGGCTTCAGGTATATCCCCAGATTCGGGCTTTTCTTTATGGAGGTTCTTATTATCGACAATTAAACACACCGATCTCTTCACTCAAACAGGGGCTTCACCACAGCAACATTTTCCTCCTCGTCGAAGTCCACTAATATGGAGATCGAGCGAGGCACGTTGCTCGCTCCCCGAGACCATATGAGCTCGTTGAGAGAGGGATGTATCTTCACATCGGACTCGTCTATCTTGAGCTGCCTCGCCACGAACTTCACTATCCTCTTCACATAACCTTTGGCCCTCTTCTTGGGCGGATACAAGTTCTTGACCAGCTGACCCAGATTAAGTGTGTACTTTCTCTCCATCCAGCATCACCTCATAACTGAAGCCTAGAGCTCCTCCAATTCCTGAGCGGCCTGTAGCGAACCTTACGGTTAGTTCTCAGGTACACCCAGAGGGGTATCCTGTGGTTCTCCCTCATGGCTCGAGCATACCTTAGCTTGCTGGCGAGAGGTCTGTACCTAGCCATCGCGGAACACCTCCTTCTAAGATCAAACCACCCTTATGTTGAAGTCCCTACGGGAGGTCTCGGTTAGATTGGAGAGGAGCTTCTTAAACTCCTCGTCCGACAGAACCCTCCTCAACCTTCCGGACACATAAAGCTGATACAGCAGTACCTTGACTCTGTTAGCAAGCTCGGGCCTCACGTACTCTATTCTCTTCAATCTTTGAAGGGCTTCCGACGAGAGAGTCAGCTTGACTATGGCATTAAGCTGCCTCTCTACAGCGGCCGCCTCCTCCTCAGCTTTTTTCTTTCTCTGAAGCTCAGCTAGCATTCTCTCCTGAATCTCGGCAAGTTCTCTATCCTCGCTCAAGGTATCCTCACCTTACCCGGCTCCAGCTCCATGGACTTTGCTATTCTTGCAGCCGCCTTGTCCAGGAAGGAGATTCCCTGGGGGGTTATCTTTCTGCCCTTCTTCTCCACCTTGGTAACGAAACCGGCCTCCTCAAGTTGCTGGAGGATGAGCCTTATTATATGCCCGCTGCCTTTCTTGAAGTGCTCCGGCCTCACCCTCCTACCCGTTCTCCCCCCGTATTTGGTTCGAAGCCGCTCCACACCGACGGGCTTTCCACCGCGGAGATAGAGTGTCCGGAGTACGCTTGCAGCCCTTATGTACCACCAATCCTCCTGATCTGGAGATCTCTCCCTGCTCACTCCAGTTTTAACGTAGTAAGCCCATTCCGGCGGCTTCATACATTCTATCTTTTTGAGCTCCTCTTTGACCTCCGATATCAGCAGGTCTGCTCTAACATCCCTAGCCGTGACCAATTTGCTTCACCATCCTTGTTTGGGAGCCCTTCCTCATTAGGGTAGGTGCCTGGGGATTTAAAAGCTTCTGCTATATAAAGGTTGAGAGCCCCCACCATCAGAGAGATTCCTGAACGTTCTTTTTGGACAATTTCTCTCTGATATAAGGCCTTCTGTTTATGCACCTGCATCTCAGACATTTTATGACCATGTGAGGATACCTCCTAGACCTCAGCCTGACCACCGCATTTACTCCCGGGAACATGAGCTTCTTACAGCGTCTGCAATACCTCCATGAGTACTCCTCAGGAATCCTGACTCTCGCACGGAGAGATAACCTCCTCGCTATATCCCCGTATCTCTCCGCCAATTGAGGGTTCTCCCTGACAATATCGTCGGCCATTCGAAGGAGGAGCATTATCCTGTCCCTGGCTATTCTCTTCTGTTTTACGAGATGCCTCCTCCTAGGCATCGTAACTCCCTCTCACACACATAGTATATGTAAGACAGCAGCATGCACGCCGTCGTGGAGGCCGAGAGCGGTAGGTCACTGAGAGAGATCCTGAGGTCTGCTACCTCCTTCACCTCTCCGGAAAAATCTCCGCGCGGAAAGCATCCTATAAGAAAGGCCACCTTCAGTTCTCCGAGAAGCTCTCTGAAGAGGAAAAGGGGATCAGGACGAGCTCCTTTTTCATCCAGCAGGACTACCAGATCATATCCGGAGAGTATGTCCTTTAGCCGACAGTTAAGCTCCCATATAAGCTTCTTATCTCCACCAACAAAACCCCTTCTGAGAAGCTGGGCAAACAATCCCTTAAAGCGATTATACATCCTAGGAGGCCTTACATCCCCGGAAAAGGCGAACACTCTCCCATCTCTGGTATGGAGATAGAGATCTACAATTCCTTTTCTGAAGAGAGGGCTATCCGTGACCGACAGAACCGTCCTATGGGCTATGTCCGGTCTACCGAACGGGGATCCTGGCCTCTCCTCTAAGGAGGTCTTACCTCCCCTAGACAGCCTTATGGAACTGTCCACGAGGAACACGGATATCGTTCCACGCATGGAACCTTCGCGAGGAAGGTAAGGTAAACTTTTTATTTCTCTCGAGCAGGGATAGCCTCCGGAAGCGGCCGTAGTCTAGCCTGGATAGGATGGGAGCCTGCCACGCTCCAGACCCGGGTTCAAATCCCGGCGGCCGCATGCCCCCTCTAACTGTTTCTTGGCCTGCTTAATCTTTGATGTCCTCTTATGATCCTGTATTCAGAAAGGAAAAGTCCAAGGCCCCAGAGGCCGGGGCCGGGATTCGAACCCGGGCCGAGGGCTTTCCGCGCAGCGCTCCACAGGCCCCCGGGCTAACCCCTACCCCACCCCGGCACGACTGCCTCGTATGAGATGAAATAAAAAGGTTTCCCATCGTGCACGGAGGCGCTGGGTCTGGTTTTGTCCTCGGCAGTAGAGGGACCCACCATGTTATAGGGAGGTTAGTGGACCGGGGGGGATTCGAACCCCCGACCTCCGCCTTGCAAGGGCGGCGCGCTACCAGACTG
>CAZGKA010000049.1:0-7654 GCA_964525965.1 uncultured Nitrososphaerota archaeon | reverse complement strand
GCGTGTAGGAGACCTCCTCGGAGAAAGATTTGAGAAGCTCGAAAATGAGATTGAGAGGATCAAGAGAGCTTTAGCTAGGGCAGGGATAGAGCTCTGAAGAGGAAGTTGGGCAGTTTTTCGTGTCAGAGCGTTGCCGTGATGTTGAGCGCCGCAGGCGTCACACCTTCTCCATCTCGCCTTGGGGTATGAACCTCCTGTACCACCTCTCCAGCTGATCCCTGGTCACAACGTGGATCTCAACAGGGGCATCCACCCTCCTGTAGATCTCGACCATGATGTCGTATTTTATGTCGGAAGCTCTCTCCGTGACGATCATTATGTCTATGTCGCTGGCGCTGGTGTACTTGCCGCGAACCACCGAACCGAAGACGTAAACCTCGGCCTCAGGATCCATCCTCCTGACTATCTCCTTTATCCTTCTCGCGACCGTTCTGTAGTTCCTCAGCATGTCGAGGACCTTGGCGTCATACCTCCTCGATCGCAGGCCTGAACACCTCCAGGACAAATCTGTACAGGTCCTTGACCTCCTTCTCCTCGTAGGTGTAGGGGAGGTATCTGGAGGCTATGTGGGCCTCCTCCAGTCTGGCTATGTAGTGAAGTTTGTCGACGTCATCAATCAGGGACAGAATGTTCGGATCGAGCTCCCCCAGCTCCCTTATGAGCCTTCGGATGGAGTGGGTGCGGGGATAGCTCCCCCTCCTAGCAAGCAGCTTGTATTTGAGAGTCAACTGGCAGTACTGTTCCAAGCAGAAGACAGCCAGATCCCATTCTCCCTCATCAATGAGTCTGCCAGCGTTTCTGAGGAAAGCTTCAGCTCTCTTCCTCAGGAGTTCAACCTCTTCGAAGGACAACGAGTCCCCCTGATTAGCTGTCGGCACAAGGTAAAAACTGTGAGGGTGATGAAAGATGTTGATGTTTGCTGACCTGCTCTGGACATGTAACCTGATTGGGGGTTTCAAGTCGCCGTGGCGAAGAACTCCTGAGAGCTTTGCGAACGGAGTTGTTCATCTAGTTCATGGATAACTCCTTAGGGAGAGGGCCTGAGAGTAGCATTTCTGTTTTGGATTTATCAGCGCCTGCTGAGCTCCATGTGGAAAACGTCCACCGCAAATTGATCGTGCTCAGTACAAAGTTTCTCTCATAAAAACGAAAAAATTATCTTCTTGTGGAGGGATGATGGTCGAATGTCCGTAGCTGAGAACCTTCTGGAGGAGATAAAGAGGAGGCCTGAGCTGGGCAAGGCCATCCTCATGAAGATGCTTGAGGTCTCCGAGTCAGAACTCTCGCTTGCCATCCAGATGAAGAGCTTGTCCGAGGGTCAGAAGGAGCTGGCTGCTGAGATGAAGAAGCTGAGAGAGGACTTCAACCGCGAGATGGCTAGGATTTGGAGAAACATGGAGAGGGTCTGTGAGGAGCAGAAAGCCCTCAGGGAGGAAACTGCTAAGATATGGGAGGAGATCAGGGCCCTGAAGGAGGAGACCACTAAGATATGGGAGGAGATAAAGGGAGTCAAGGAGGAGCAGGTTCGCACCTGGAAGGCCATCGAGAAGCTGGGGAAGGAGCAGGTCAGGATATGGGAGGAGATCAGGGCCCTGAAGGAGGAGACCACTAAGATATGGGAGGAGATAAAGGGGATAAAGCTTGAAACTGCTAAGATATGGGAGGAGATAAGTGCTCTAAAGGAGGAGCAGAAGAATCTGAGAGAGGACTTCAACAGGATGATAAGCGTGGTCGAGGAGCTTCAGAGGGGCCAGAACCTTCTGAGGAGGAGAATGGACAGGATGTACGAGAAGATGAGCGGCTCCATACTCTACGGGTTCTATCAGCTCAGGGACTTCATAGGCGTGTCCTTTGAGGAGTTTGTGAGGAACATGCTCACAGAGGCGCTCAGAAGATCGAAGGAGATACCTCCCGACAGCAGGCTGGAGAGGGCTGTGATAGATGGAGAGGAGATAGACATTTTCCTTGAGGAACCACTGATCGTTGGAGAGATCACCTCAAAGGCCGATTCCGTTGAGGAAATCAAGAAGCTCATCAGAAAGGCAGACATAGTTAGAGAGAGATATGGAAAGGAGCCCAGAAAGTTCCTGATAGTTATGGTGACCACGAAGGAAGTTGCTAGGGAAATGAGGAGGATCGCCAAGGAGAGGGATGTGGAGCTGATAATAGGGAGAGCTAAATAATCTTTCATTAAGGATTAGAATGCATCTCGATGATTTAGGAGAGACCCCTCTCCACGTCCGTAACCGCCTTCCCGAGGTCATTCAACAATTTTAAGGGGCGTTCATAACCTCCTCCATTTTCGTCCCCGCACTCAGTTAATCGGTGGCTTAGCCCTTTCGCCCAGGAGAAGATATCTCGGCTGAGGCGACTTAAGACCCATGAACCAAGTTAAGCTTAACTTTCAGTTGTTTATCCTCAAAATATCTTCCTGAGCATGGAAGCATCGGTTTCTCGTCTGAAAGGCTGCAGATCCCTCGCATCATCGGGTCTCCTTCAGCAGAGCGTACTCAAGGATCGGATCCGTCAGCTTGTAGCAGACGTTCCTGCCCTCTACCACCTTTTCCACGAAGGACGCCTTGAGGAGAGACGTTATGGCCCTGTTGAGGGATCCATCCGGGAGTGATCTCCTCTCCACAGATTCCAGGTGATCTCTTATCTCGCTCCACGTGTTCCTTCCCATTGCTATCGCCTTGGCGACCTCGAGGATCCTCCTCTCCGCTGGCCTGTGCCTCTTCAGAAAGCGGGTAAACTCTCCCATGGAGAGCTTGCTGGCCTCCTCCACGACTTCTTCCACCACCTCCCTCGAGGGCCCCTTCTCCAAGCACTTCAGTCCGAATTGGACGAGCCAGCCCACTATTCCATCGAGCACCTCGCAGGCGTAGCTTAGCACCCCCTCGTCCACCTCAAGCCCGACCTGCTCGAAACCCCTCCTGAGAAAGCCCATGCTCTTGGTGTCGTCGAACCGCTCCAACCTCACCTCCCTGAAGTACCTGCCGTAGAGAGGTGCATCCGGGTCGTCAACGCCCAGGAAGTCGTAGAGAAGCCCCACCTCAGACCCGCTCAGGACGATTCTCAGGTCTGAGTGGTCGTAGAGATAGGCGAGGACCTCTGCGAACTCCCTGCCCCTGGGACCTCTCAGGCACTGAACCTCATCGAACGCTAGAACTACGCCGTGCTCATCGAGAACCCCAAACAGATCAGCTAGATCCGTCCTCTTCTCCCCCCAAGAAAGGTTTATACCACTTCCGAGCACCTGAACTCCTGTTATGACCCTCAGCCTTTCTTTGATCTCCCCCCACATGCTCCTGTGTGTCCTGAAGAAATCGTTCATGGCGGACTCGATCCTCCTGTAAAGTCCCTCCCTCGATGGAGGAACTCCCCTCAGATCCACCACCACGCTCGGTCTTTTGCTCAGGCCCACCAGTATCAGAGAGGTCTTGCCAGACCTCCTTATTCCCGTGACCACGGTCAGCGGTGAGGATTCTATGGATCGTTCAAACTCCTTGAGCTCCCTCTCCCTGTCGTAGAGGTCCTCCCTCCTCCTCTTTGGTTTGGGATCGAAGTACAGCTACTATCACCCCGATAGTTTACTATCACCCCGATAGTTATATAAATTTATGCATTAACTTGGTGTTCCCGGAGGAATCATGCGATGTTCTAGATCCTGAACATGAGGGATTTTGGAGAACCATGGAGGGTCCGCTGTTTCCCGGAAGTAGTCCCCCAGGGGAGAGGCACAAAAATTTAATGCTGTGATGGAGATGGATTTTTCGACCCAACATGAAGCTCAAGGTCGTGCTGCCTTACCTCATTTTCGCCGCCGTCGCTCTGGCCATCATAGCACCGCTCGGGATCTCCGGATACATATTCGAGCTAGATCAAACTCCATACGCTAGAAACGTCTTATCCTTGGAGGTTCACGTCAGCCAGTACGGCAGCAACCTCCCCAACCTGTTCTTCATGTCCTTGAGGACCATACTTCCGGGGTACTTAGTCCAGAGGATCTACCTCTTCACGGTGATCTTCCTCTCGGGAATTTCCGCCTACCTGCTCGCTCCGAAGGGAGATGAGGTAGCCAGATACTACGCGGGCCTGCTCTACGCCGTGAACCCCTTCACTTACATAAGAATAGACGCCGGTCAGTGGGGCATCCTCCTCTCCTACTCCCTGATCCCGCTCTCGGTCCTCCTCTTCAAGGAGAGTCTGGAAAAGAGGGACACGAAAAAGGCTGCCCTTTTTGTCTTGGTTGCCTCGATCATGTCCGTGGATTCCCACATGCTGTTCCTCGGTCTGATCGTGTGGTCTCTGATGTTTGTTATTCATCTAGTGAAGTCTAGGAGCTTTCACACAATCAAGATAGGCATCTTTACCGCTGTAGCGTTCCTCCTGATGAACATCTACTGGATCTACCCGGCGCTGTCGTCCCCAGGAGTGATAGAGACCGTGGGTCTCGCTGACCTCGCTGTCTTCGCTCCGAGATCGGATGTACCCATACAGCTCGCCCTGGCCAGCATGTACGGCTTCTGGAAGCCGTACATCACCACCAAAGACGTTCTGCCGGGCTGGCAGATACTCTTCGCCGTTATACTGTTCTTAGCAATATATGGAGCGATCTCCAAATGGAGGGATGGGCAGCACGGGCTGCTCGTCAAATCCATCGCTGTAGCGGGTGTGTTGGGCTTCTTCCTAGCCATGGGAGTGTGGTTCGGTCCGTCCGCGTGGCTTCTCAGTCAGGGGATAATGAGGGGAATGAGGGACAGCCACAAGTTTGTGGCCCTGCTGGCCCTGGCCTACTCCTACCTAGGGGCGCTGGGGATCAGGGAGATACCCAGCAGATATAAGGCTGCTCTGCTGCTCGTCCCCCTGGTCTTCAGCTTCACCATGTTCACAGGCTTCTGCGGCCAAGTGGTCCCGACGGACTTTCCCAAGGACTGGTACAAGGTGAGGGCCTACCTAGATTCCAGAGGTTACGATTACAGGGTGCTGTTCCTGCCGTGGCACGGCTACATGGACTTCAGCTGGGTGAAAAACAGGGATAAGAGGATCCACACCCCAGCAGCCTGGTTCTTTGACCAGAGGGTCGTGCAGGCCACCAACATAGAGATAGTGGGTAAGTACAGGGAGAGCTTCACGCCTGACCAGGCCTTCATGGACTACGTGATCTCCCATGGAAACGAGATAGATCACATGGGAGAGCTCCTCTCTCTGCTAGACGTGAGATATGTGATACTGGCCAAGGAGGTGGACTACAAGAGTTATCAGTTCTTGTTCAAGCAGAAGGATCTGAAGCTTGTAATGGAGACCGAGCATCTCTATCTGTTTGAGAACCTTCATCCGTCCTGTCCGGTATATCAGACCGATGGCCTCTCCTACGTGAAGAGCCCTGAGGAGCTGATTAACCTGAGCAAGAGAGTGGACGTGACCCAGAGGCTCTATCTGTTCGGGACGGGGAAGGGCAGCGGTCCATCAGGATCGGAGCCCGTTAAGTATAGGTGGACGGGAAATGGATATGAGATCCTGAAGCCGGTCAAGAGGTACATCATCGTGACGGAGCCCTTCTCCAAGAACTGGAGGTACAACGGTCAGAAGCCCATGCCGGCCTACGGATTTATAATGGCCTTCAGATCGGACGGATCGGGGGTCATAAAGCCCGAGCACGACCTCCTGCTTCCAGCCATATCGGTGATCACGCTAGCCGCCGTGCTGATATATCTGTCACCGATAGAGATCTCGGTTGAGGTAGTGACGGAGGCCCCCGAGGAACCTCCTCAGGAGGAGGTCGGACCCTCCTCTGAGCCGAGTGAAAATAAGCCGGAGAGCTGACAGGCCCGGACGGAGGGGTTTCTTTGAACTCCGATGACTGCCTCAGGGAGACCATATCAGGAGGGGTTTGGATCTTCCTCGGGAGTACGGCATCTTCCCTCATAGGATTTCTCTTCTGGTTCGTGATAACATGGCTCACCGGCGCGAAGATTGTTGGTATCGCCTCCAGCGTAGCTAGTTCCGCTTATATCTCCGCCAACATGATATGTGCAGGGATCAACATAGCTGTCATGAGGGAGATCGCCGCCAGTGGGGAAAAGGCCTTTACTTCAGCTCTCTTTCTAGCTGCAACTCTTGGAGCAGCCGCCGCAGTCATAGCTATCCCTCTCACGTTGCTGCTCGGGTATGGAAACCTCTGCCCCTTGGCATCCATTCTAGCAGGTGCAGGCGTCTTAAGCGTTGTTTTGAGGTCGTCCTTAATCGGATTTGAAAAGTTCAGAAGCTCTTTCGTGGCTCTTCTCTCAGGATCGGTTGTCAAGCTTGTTCTAGGGGCTGCATTGGTCGCTTTAGGGTTGGGCGCGGAGGGGGCGTTATTGGGCTACGCCTCAATGCCTGTTGTGGTGTCGATCATGGCGCTTCTCCTTCTCCTACCAAATGTAAAGGACCTAGACTTATCTGAGCTAAAGGAGCTCGTGTCCCTCTCGATCTCCAATTATCCTTACGTGTTCTCGAACCAGACCGTGGTCATGCTCAGCGTCTACCTATTTGCCTATCTTACCGGAAAGGAGATCCTCACGGGCATCCTTTACATATCCCTGATGATCGTTCTGGCCATGGCTTCCGTTTCCAACTCTGTCCTCAATGCTGCTCTTCCTATAGGAACTAGGAGAGATGTGGACCCGTTCGTAGAAAGCTTCAGGATAGGATTAGGGATGGTCACGCCGGTCTTGGTCCTCATACTTCCTCTCTCGGGAGAGATCTTGAGGATTTTAAATCTCGAGCTCCTCCCGGGAAGCGATGTGCTACGCATCCTCCTCCTCTCCACGGCTCCGTTCTCGGTGATCACGGCTATAACCATGAAGTTAAACAAAGAGAAGAGAAAAAGAGAGATCTCGTCCCTGGGATCCCTTAGATTGATCCTCCTAGCTGTTCTTCTTCCTGTCATGGCTGAGATATGGGACGTGGAGGGAGCAGCCCTTGCCTTTCTGCTGGCCAACGCTGTCCCCACCCTAGCAGCCCTGAGATACGACCAGACCTTTTCCAGATACCTGTTGATCTTCTGGTCACTTCATCTGTTCGCCTATGTAATGTCGATTTTCACGGCAGTTCCCCTAGCGGCCTCGATCCTGTCCCTGACAGTCACGTTTGCGATCATGCAGCTCTCCAAATCCCTAACTCTCAAAGAGATTAAATACGTTCTGGCCTTAGCCGCGTCCTCTGTGAGACGGGGGGATCGGTGGGGGCGCAGGTAGATGTGAAGATTCATCCCGGCAAGTAAAGATACATTGTCTGGGTGTTCTCTGGCCCATATATCTCTACCTTGTGCTGTCTGGTGGCAAACGAAGTGTTAAACCTCCAAGTGGTCTCTATGGTGATCACCTCTCCAACGCTCCACACTTGATCGTACGTGGCCTCCCATATGCGGTAAAGCCTGACATGCTGTCCATCTATAAAGACCTGGAAGTCGTCTGTCGAGAACCCGCCTCCTGACGGAGAAGTTATGTTGTTAGGTCCGAGGTTCTTCACGTCTATCCACACATAACCTCTGCTCCACGGAAGGACATCGCTGCTGTTGTAGACGGCGAGGACCTGTATTGTGCTGACGCCCCCCACCCGGGAGGTTTTGCTCATTGTCCCGAATATGTACGAGGATATCGATAAGAAGACC
>CAZGKA010000048.1:0-3890 GCA_964525965.1 uncultured Nitrososphaerota archaeon | reverse complement strand
TTTGTTTTCCCTCTCCCTCCGCTCCAACCTCATGTGAACTCCTCCCTAGGAAGCCATCATCCTTCCTATCCTCTCAGGATCGTACTCTCCGGGACTCAGCACACCGACTATCTCGCCGGAGCTCATCACCGCAAGCCTGTGGCTTAAGCTCATGAGCTCATCGAGGTCCTCGGACACAAAGAGAACTGCCGTCCCCTTCTTGCTCTGCTCCACTATCATCCTCCTCACCTGACTGGCCGCCGCGACGTCGAGCCCCCTGGTGGGATTATGGGCTATCAGGAGCTTCGGATCTGTGGAGAGCTCCCTAGCGCACACAACCTTCTGGACGTTCCCTCCGGATAGGTTCCCTACAGGTGTTAAGGGCGATTTAGGCATGATATCAAAGCTTTCAATGAGCTTTGAGGCCATCTCCATCATGCCTTTCTTGTCCAGAAGGAACCAAGGGCCCATCTTCCTGTAGGACTTGAGGGCCAAGTTCTCAGCGATGCTCATATCCGGGATGACGCCCTCGCCGACCCTGTCCTCCGGTATGTAGGCCACGCCCATATCGTACACCCTGCCGGGCGGCATGTTCGTCACATCCACACCGTCGAGGTAGATCTTTCCCTCATCCACCCTCCTCAGACCAACTATGGACTCGACAAGCTCCCTCTGGCCGTTTCCGGACACCCCGGCCAGTCCCAGTATCTCTCCCCTCCTCACCTCCAAGGAGACGTTCCTCATCCTTCCCGAGGAGAGGTTCTCCACCCTCAGGACAACTCCGTTGGAGGGAGGATCGGGGCGCTTAACCTCTGGAAGGCTCCGTCCTATCATCATAACGGCCAGCTCGGAGGGGCTCACCTCGTCGACGGGCCTCGTGCCCACGACCTTTCCCCTTCTCAGGACGGTTACCCTGTCCGCCACCTGGAAGACCTCCTCCAGGCGGTGGGTTATCAGCACTATGCCCTTACCTCTCTCCTTCATCTTGAGCAGTGTGGAGAACAGGTTTCTCCTCTCATCGGGCGTGAGAACCGTGGTTGGCTCGTCCAGGATGAGGATCTCAGCGTCCCTGCAGAGGACCTTGAGCAGTTCTACCTTCTGCCTCTCCCCCATCGACAGATCGGCCACCACAGAGTTTGGGTCCAGGTTCATGCCGTAGGTCCTGCCCACCTCCACGATCCTGGACGAGATTTCCCTGAAAGATCCGACAAGGGATTCTCCGAGGGCCAGAATGAGGTTCTCAGCCACAGTGAACCTCTCAACGAGCATGAAGTGCTGGTGGACCATCCCCACACCCAGGTCCATGGCTTCCCTGGGGCCGCGCATCCTGACCTCCCTCCCCCT
Source organism: uncultured Nitrososphaerota archaeon (assembly GCA_964525965.1). Taxonomy (GTDB): domain Archaea; phylum Korarchaeota; class Korarchaeia; order Korarchaeales; family Korarchaeaceae; genus Methanodesulfokora. The sequence goes on along the minus strand of CAZGKA010000048.1, from coordinate 2,567 downwards.
GATCAGTATCCTTCCCTCATCAGGAGAAATTTCCCCGGCGAGGATTCTCATGAGGGTCGTTTTTCCAGCCCCGTTTTCGCCCAGAAGAGCGTGTATCTCTCCGCTCATTAGATCGAAGTTCACGTGATCGTCGGCTGTTATCGGGCCGAACCTCTTCACTATCCCCTCCATCCTCACGAGCTCCAAGGAGAACCCCCCACCAAAAAAGAGGAAGAGAGGTCAGCCTCCGGAGAGAGGAGGACCTACCACGTTTTCTACCCACCACTGCATGCTCCACAGCGCATCGTGTCCCAACCTCTGCCCGGGCAGGACCCTGAGCTTTCCAGTGTTGTCATATATCGGCCCCGTGAACGGATCGAAGGTCTCATCGTTAACGTATCTCCATCCGTGCCCGGTCCATATAGCCCCCATCTGAACGAGCCTGGCCATGACCAGCGTGTAGACATTGGGATCCTTCAGCACAGTTCCATTGGGCAGCTGTATGGTCTCATTAACCCTGACCTTCTTAAGCTCGGGTATGAACTTCGGGTTTATCGGCTGGTTGATCTTGCACCCGAGCTCCACGGCGCCGGAGTTCATCTTGTCCCAGTAGTCCACGCTCTCCAGGTTAGTGGAGTTGTAGAACCCGCTGTAGACCTTGGAGAGTATGTCGTTGTATATGACGTCCCAGTGGGCTATCTGGCCGCTGACACACACATCGGGACCGTACTTGTACATGGGGCTGTAGTGACCGAAGACCAAGACACGCTGCCCCTTCTGGTAGTGCTCCTCAGCCACCTGGACCACCGTTGGTGAGTCCTCTGTGAACGCCAGCACGTCGCATCCCTGAGCTATGAGAGACTCTGCCGCCTCTCTAGCCTTGTTGGGATCGAACCAAGCTCCTATCTCCTTGACGTAGACCTTGCACTCTGGACAGGTCTCCTTGACCCCTATGGCGAAGGCGTTTATGTGCCTCACCACCTCCGGAATCGTGTGAGCGGCCACGTACCCTATCTTCTTGGTCTTGGAGAGCGCACCTGCCATCAGGCCGTCCAAGTAGTAGGCCTGGTAGAGGTCCAGGAAGTAGGTTCCCATGTTCTTGTACCTCTTGTAACCGGAGCAGTGGAAGAAGAGCACGTTAGGATGCTTCTTGGCCTCGGTCAGGGTTGGATCCATGAAGTCGAAGCTCGTGGTGAATATCACGTTATATCCCTTTGATACCAGCTGTTCTATCACGCCAGCACACTCTGAGGGCTTGACCTTCTCCACCTCGGTTATTTGAAGCCATTTGCTGAATCTTCCAGCTGCCTCCTGCGCTGCTAGGTGATGGGCGTGGGACCACCCGTAGTCACCTATGGGCCCCACGTAGATGAAGGCCGCCTTCACCTTCCGAATTTGACCTTGATCTGAGGGCTTCTGACTCTGAACGTTATTTGTGTTCGTGGGATTGCTCGATATGGACTTGTTGATTAGCAGAAAGGCTGCCAAAAGGACGACCACTATTATCAGAATCGAAACAGCTAGCTTTGTCCCAGAGCCCAGAGCCACCACCTAGGCCAACTGACCAGTGAATATTAAATCTTTAGGTCTTAATCAAGTAAAATTAACATAATCATGTTAAGAGGGTGGGAGGATCAGCCAGTATACGGGGACCACCAGGAGAAGTGAGAGGATGAAGAAGGGAACAGATATCCTCATGAATGATTTCATGCTCGTTCCGGAGATCCTCACAGCTATCAGATTGGCCAGGCTTCCCACTATAAATCCGGATCCTCCCAAGTTCACTCCGACGGCCAGGGCCTGCCAACAACTGTGGAGGTGGATCAGCATTATCGTCGCGGGCACGTTGCTGACCAGCTGGCTCAGGAGGGCTGAGGTCATGATCACATCGATCGGTCCCTTAACGTGAGAGAGGAGCCCACACCTTGATACTAGGATGGAAAGTTCCCTGAAGTCCATGAACATGAAGGCAAAGACGGCCATCAGTCCTACATCCACGGACAGTACGGCTTCCTTTTTGAGGACCAGAAAAACAGCTATCGTGAGCAGGGACGCTGGGATTCCCATGTTCATCTGGGCTAAAAGGACATCCACAGGAAGGAGAACTAACGAAGCTGCTATGAGACGCCTCTCCAGCTTGACGGATGGAACTAATCTAACGCTCACGGTCCTTAAGTGTTTTACTGAGAGGAGCTCAAATCCCGTGAGGAGCCCAAGGGAGATTGCCCAGAACGGAATCATCCATGAGACGAACTCGGAGAAGTCCACACCATAGCTCCTCCATATTATTATGTTTTGAGGATTGCCTATTGGGGTCAGGGCCGATCCACCGTTGGCAGCTATCGCTGAGAAGGCCACCAGCAAGGGAGCTTCGGCCTCCAAGAGCCTTGCCAGGGAGACCATCATCGGCACGAATATGAACATCGCCGTGTCGTTCATCACTAGGGCCGAGGCCAGGGCCGTTGACAGCGTCATCAGGAGGATCAGCTTCCTTGGAGATCCTCCTGTCGTGGAGATCATCCATCTTATGAGCCTGGTGAAAACTCCCGAGAACTCCAACGCCCGGGAGATCGTCATAAATGCTGCTA
>CAZGKA010000047.1:0-3116 GCA_964525965.1 uncultured Nitrososphaerota archaeon | reverse complement strand
GATGACCACCCTCTCGAGGTTGTAGATCCTCTCCCCTATGGTCATGAGGTCGGAGGCGCTCAGGTCCCAGCCGGTGACGGCGCTTACCAGTAGAGCATAGTCGTCGGCTCCCAGAGCGAAGGTGGTGAACAGACAGGTGACAGCGGAGTTTATGACGCAGGTGAAGTCCTGGAAGGCCTTGACCCACTTCGCCTTGCCGTCGGGGGTCAGAGGATCTATCTTCTCAGGTAAGCCAAGTATCTCTGGGGATATGGTATATCCGGTGACGTGACATCCTCCTCTGTTGGCCGTCGCGTAGTTGAGCCCTATTCCCTTGGCTCCTCTCGGATCGTAAGCAGGCATCTCAAGGCCTTTGACGCTCATCGAGAGCTCTGGGTGTCCATATATCTCAGCCAACCTCTTTGAACCGAGAGCCAGATACTTACCGAAGCCGGCTTTGTACGCGGTCCTCCAGACGCACTCCACCAGGGCCGCAGCGTTTCCGAACCTGAGGTCTATTCCCTGAAGATCCTCGTCCGGTATGTATCCCCTCTCTCTGAGCTCCATGGCGCAGGCTATGGTGGATCCAAGTGAAATTGGATCCATTCCTAGCTCGTCACAGAGGTGGTTCGCCTTTATCACAGCTCCCATGTCGAACACGCCTGTGTCGTTGCCCAGAGCCCATACAGACTCGTACTCGGGTCCCTCGGAGTACATTATCTGGAACGGACCCTTCTCCACCTTAGTTACCCTTCCACAAGCTATGACACACCCCCAGCAGGGCTTCTTCCTTATTAGGTACTCCTTGGCCATCGTCTCCCCGCTTATCTTGTCGGCGTCCGGGTTGGTGCCGTCCTGCCAGTTCTTGAACGGGAGGATCCCGGAGTTGTTTATTATGTTCACGAGGATGGCCGTTCCGTAGGTCGGGAGACCCTCCGCCGTGACCGAGTTCTTCCTGAGCTTCTCCAGGCAGGCCTTCGAGACCTCCTTGTACTTCTCCTCATCGGCGATCTCCGGCTTTGAGTTGCCTGATACTACTATGGCCTTGAGCTTCTTGGATCCCATCACTGCTCCCATTCCGGTTCTTCCCGCAGCTCTGTGCTCGTCGTTTATTATGCAGGCCATGTTGACCAAGTGCTCTCCAGCGGGTCCTATGCAAGCGGTGCTGGTGAACTTACCTCCAACCCTCTTGTTGAGTATCCTGCAGGTGTCAAAGGTGTTCTTGCCCCAGAGGTCCTCGGCGCTCTTGAGCTCGGCCTCTCCATCCACTATGGAGAGGTAGACCGGCTTCTCGCTCGCTCCCCTTATGACTATCATGTCGTACCCGGCGAACTTCAGATAGGGTCCCCAGTTTCCTCCCGAGTTGGCGCTCCCTATGGAGCCTGTTAAGGGAGACTTCAGCGCCATGACATGATATCTGCCGGGAGATGGAGCTCCAACAACCCCGGTCAGAGGCCCGGTGGCAAATATCATTATGTTTTCAGGTCCGAGAGGATCTATATCCCTAGGAGCTATCCCCTTAGCTTCATACTCCTTCAGATACTGGTACAGAAGGTAGGTTGCGTACCCCTTCCCGCCCAGGTACTTCTTGGCGACCTCTTCACAGACAGGAACGTCCTTGAGGCTACCCGTCGATAGATCTACCTCCAGAATCTTCCCCATGAAGCCCTTCATTAGAATCCCCTTACTTAGAATGAGAAGATTATGGATATAAATTTGAATACAACAAAATTGGTGTAGGAAGAAGCCTTACAGTACATGAAAGTTCGATCACTCTTTTAAGTAAAAATAGCTGGATATGTTCATGAAAATGTCAAGGAAGAAGTTTGGATCAACATTTCTGACAGAGGAGCAGGTCCGTGTGCTCAGGTTGAGGGCCAAGGGGTACAGCGGAGATAGAATAGCTAAAGAGTTGGGAATGACCAGGTCTAACGCTTATGCTGTCCTGAAGAGTGCTTTGAGAAACGTCGAGAGAGCGAAAAAGACTCTAGAACTCTACATGGAGATCTTCTCCTCAGTGACCGTGGAGATCAGAAAGGGGACCAAGCTCCTCGAGGTGCCGCCCATGGTGTACAGGACCGCCGACGAGTACGGGATAAAGGTCGGAATGAAGAGCGCCGAGCTCGTTGCCTTCCTGGAGGAGAGTGCGTCGAATCTCTTTGAGAACGGAGAAGCTGTAAGAAACTTTAAACTGAAGCTCACGAGGGATGGACGGGTTGAGGTGGAGAGGTAGTCGTTGGAAGAGGGATCTCCTTGAGGCTCCTCGGCGTTGATGTGGGTGGGACGTTCGTAAAGTGGTGGACCTCGTCGGGGGAGAGGGGAAAGGTCTTCTCGAAGGGACTTGACCTAGAGAGTTTGATTGGTGTTGTGCGGGATCTGGTCGACAGGGTCGATCCCGATTCCTGGGGGCTGGCCGTCGCCGGCCTCGTGGACAAGGAGGGCTTTGTCTGGAAGGCTCCTAACCTGAAGGTCTTGGAGGAAGTTCGCGTTTCGGACCTCCTGAACCCCGATGTGATAATCAACGACGCTGCAGCAGCTGCCTACGGGGAGTACAGGATGGGTGCCGGAAGAGGGGGGAGGGTGGTTCTCATGCTGACCTTGGGGACCGGGGTCGGCGGTGGTCTGGTCGTGGACGGCAGGATATTCGATGGGGCCAACGGGACAGGTCTGGAGCCCGGACATATGATCGTGGTTCCGGACGGAGAACCCTGTAACTGTGGGAGAAGAGGATGTTTAGAGGCGTACTTCTCGTCCTACGCTATTGAGAGGGAGTACAGGAGGATCTCCGGTGAGAGCTTGAAGATGCCGGAGATCTCCAAGAGATACATATCCGGAGAGGAAAGAGCGAGGAGGGTCGTGGAGAGGTCCGTTGAGCACCTTCACCTGGGTGTGCTGAACATGGTCACCGTGCTGAACCCGGACGTCCTGGTCTTAGGGGGAGGGCTCGTGGGGGACATACCGGATCTGGTAGACAGACTGAGCTCCATGTTGGAGAGGTCCCTCTTCGCGTCGCACAGACTCGCCGTCAGGAAGGCGGAGCTCGGGGAGTTCTCCGGGGCCTGTGGAGCCTGTCTGCTGGCGGCCTCCAGAACAAAGTAGAGTTTATACTGGTTTGGGCTATCAGAGAACATGATCGC